>JAFAIW010000107.1 GCA_019236495.1 Vulcanimicrobiota bacterium
ATACGAAGTTGCTCGATCTGGGGTTGCAACCGCACTATCTTTCCGGATCGAGCGTCGATTCGATGCTCGATTTGGCCATCAAGTATAAGGATGGAGTCGATCCGTCCACGATCATGCCGAAGCATTCGTGGAGGCAAGGCGCGGAGCGGAAGGTCCCGGCGTTAGCTTAAGGGATTTCCCGCCAGCGCGCGGGTAAACTCGACGACTCCGGCGGGCGTTGCCAGCAATTGCGGGGTGAGCCGAGCGAAAAGCCCCGAGAGTCGCTGCGCCTGCTCGTGCCGCGCCGCGAGCGTCGATTCATCCTTCGTCGCGTGGCTCTGATAGATGCGATTGATCGATGGTCCGAGCGCGTGCATGTGGGCGCCCGCGTATTGCTCGTGCAGGCTCAATCGCTGCGAGATCGTCACGGTCCGCTCCGCCGTCGTCACAGGCGGGCTCGCCGTGAACAGCCTGACCAAGAAGTCCCAATCTTCAAAAAGCGTATAGTCCGGGTTGAAAAGGCCGGAGACATCCACGCAACCGCGCAGGTGCGCGACGGCATTCAGCGGGACCGCATTTGCGAATGTCCAGCGCATGGATCCGCCGTCGAAGGCACCCTCGTCGACGTAAAGGGTGGCCGGCGCTGGAAGCAACTCGTTGCTATACGTTTCGACGAGCAACCGAGCGGAAGACATTGCGACGGGATGATCCGCGTCGATCAGGTTGCCGAGCGTCTCGAGATGGTGGGCCTCGAACCAGTTGTCCTCGTCGAGGTAGGCGATGATGTTTCCACGGGCGAGCCGCACCCCGGTGTTGCGAGCTACCGCCGGTCCGTACTTCGTGCGCTGACGGAGATATCGTATGCGTCCAGCGAACGCAAGCCCGTCGAGGAATGCTTGCAGATCCATGTCTCCGTCCGAGACCACCAAGATTTCCCAATCGGAAACGGTCTGCTCAGCTACGGACGCGAGCGCTCGGTCGAGAAGTCGAACGCGATCGGTCGCCGGGATCACCACGCTGAATCGCGGGACGTCGGCAGGCGGAGCGACCGCGGCGTCGGCACTCGAGATCAGCGATACCAGTGCTTGCATTCGGGGCGCGAGCTCCGTTGCGCGAACACCCGCCTCCGGATGGGATCGGGCCACCGCGATTCGATTCTGAAATTCACGCAAGACGGTGCGCCAGCGCCCGCGTAGTTGCCACACCGTATCGGGGCGAACGTGCTTTTCGAGAATAATCACGTACGAAAGTAACTGCTGGCCGGAGCTGATGAAGCTGTGTCGCGAGAGATTTCCCGGATGCATGCGGTAGAGCACGGTCGCTTCGTCGGTGAATGCGAACTGCTTGCCGGCAACCGCCCACCGGCAGTAGAGCTCGAAATCGGCCGCCTGCGCAACGGCTTCGTCAAACGGTCCGAAGGTATCGAAGAGCGCCCGGGGGACGAGGACGCCGGGTAAGCACAGATACGGGCCGATGCTCAGCATGTCGGCAAGCTCGTTTCTTCCGCCGACGTACGATGCCGGCACGATGCCGGGATGCGTGACGCGGCGTGAGACGCGCCCCGCGTCATCCATGAAGAGAATATCGCTGTATACGACCTCGCATTCCGGGTGCGCTCGAGCGAAGGCTACCAAGCGCGAAACGTGGTGGGGCAAGAACGCATCGTCGGCAGACAAAAAGAGCAGGTAGTCCCCGCGTGCCATCTGCAGGCCGAAGTTGTGATTTGCAAGCGGGCCGATGTTGGACGCGTGAAAATGGGCCCGAACGCGCGGATCCGCCGCGAGTTCCCGGATGATTTCGTGGCTTTCGTCCGTCGATGCATTGTCGAGGATGAGCACCTCGAGGTTTGCGTAGTCTTGTGAGAGCGCGCTCTCGATGGCGAAGCGTAGGTACTTTCCATAGTTGTACGACGTGATGACGATCGAGACCAACGGCGAGGTCGGCATGGGTTCTGCTATTTGCTCCTCCGCAGGCGCGTTCCGCGCGCCGCCGATGTAGGGCTTTTCCGAGCGGATAGTGTAAAGAACGCGTTAGACTGCAATCAGCCCTTCCGGCGAACCGATAAACTACTGTGATGGTGACCCTCGATGGGCGGCTTCAGGCGGCCCTGACGTTCTCGTGCCGCCTCTGCGGAGGCGACGTTAGCGGCGAATTCGTGAACTTGGGAATGTCGCCACTTGCGAATTCGTACGTACTCCCCGACGACGCCAATCGCGCCGAAGAGTTTTATCCGCTGGACGTACGCGTTTGTCCAGGCTGCTTTCTGGTGCAGCTTCCCGAGCTTCGGAGTGCCTCGGAGATTTTTTCCGATTACGCGTACATGTCGGGATACTCGACGTCTTGGCTAGAGCACGGATCGCGCTATTGCGCGACCATCGTCGAACGCCTCTCGCTTTCAGCAGACTCGCAAGTCGTGGAGGTCGCGAGCAACGACGGAAGCTTCCTGCGCTTCTTCCAGCAGCGCTCTATCCCGGTTCTCGGAGTTGAGCCGGCGAAGAACGTCGCGGCGCACGCGATCGAGCAAGGCATTCCGACGATCTCCGAATTTTTCGGGGCGGAAGTGGGCGGCCGCTTGAGGAGCGACGGTTATGCGGCCGATCTGATCTTCGCCAACAACGTCCTGGCGCACGTTCCCGCGCTCAATGATTTCGTGTCCGGCCTGGCCGCGCTTCTCAAGCCCACCGGAACTGTGACGGCGGAGTTTCCCCACCTTCTGCGGCTGATCGAAGGCGTGCAGTACGACACCATCTATCACGAGCACTTCTCGTATCTCTCGCTGATGGTCGTCTGCGACGTCTTTGCGCGCAACGGGCTGATGGTGTACGACGTCGACGAGCTGACGACACATGGCGGATCGTTGCGAATTTACGCGGCTGCCCCGGACGTGCAGACGCGCTCGCAGCGCGTGCGCGCCCTGCTCGATGAGGAAGTGCGAGCCGGCGTTCGGGATCTTGCGATGTACGCGCGCTTCGGCGAGCGCGTTCGCGAGAGCAAACGCAGCTTTCTCGAGTTTCTGATTCGCGAAAAACGTGTGGGCAAACGGATCGCGGGGTACGGGGCGGCCGCAAAAGGCAACACGCTCTTGAATTACTGCGGAGTCGGAACGGATTTCATCGATTTCGTCGTCGATCGTAACCCGCTCAAACAGCACACCCTGCTGCCGGGCTCCCGGATTCCCGTCTACGCTCCGGAGGTTGTGGGCGAGCGCCGGCCGGACTTTCTCGTGATCTTCCCGTGGAACATCAAAGACGAAGTGATGGAGCAGATGCAGTCGATCGCCGCATGGGGTGGACGCTTCGTCGTCGCCATCCCGGAAACGGTCGTCCTTCCGTGATCGATGCGTGTTACGTGTGCGCTTCGAGCGATCTGACGACGTTTCTCCTCCGGCCCGATTCCGTGGTGAACTTGAATACGCTGCATCCGGACCGGGCCGCCGCGGTTGCCGCGGAGCGCGTCGACTTGGAACTCGCAATCTGCAATCGGTGCGAGTCGATACTCAACCGGCGGTTCGATTTCTCGAAGCTCGAGTATGCGCGAAACTACGATACGTCGACGCCTGCGTCCGAGTACTTCGAAGACTACATGCGCGACCTGATTCTCTTTTTGGTAAAGGAACGGAGGATGGTCGCGCGGAGAGTCTTGGAGATCGGGAGCGGCAAGGGAGCGTTCTTGAAGCTCCTTGTTTCCCTGACCGATCCTCTGACGTCTGCGGTCGGCATCGACGAGAGCTACGACGGCCCGCCGTCGCTCTACGACGGTCGATTGGAGTTCCGGCGGAGACGGTACGGCGATTTGGAGAGCACCCCCGACGCCGACGTGGTACTCTTGCGCCACGTGCTCTGTCAGGCCGGCGATCCGATGGCGGTGTTGCGCCCTTTGCGAAAAGCGCTCTCGCGCGAGTCGGTGCGAATCTATTTCGAAACCCCGAGCACCGAGAACATCTTGGAAGAAGTGCTCTTCACTGAAATCTGCGTAGAGCGGAGCAGCTATTTCACCGTTCGCAACGCCCACGCGATGTTCCACGAGGCGGGGTTTGACGTCATCGATCGACCCCTGCGGCTTTTCAGCGGGCAGTACTTCCTTCTCGAGTGTGCACCGTCTCAAGGTACGCCGCGCGGTGCGGCGGGCGAAACGGTGATCCCCGCCGCGACGACCTACCAAGCGCGAGAACGTGCGAGGATCGCAGAGTGGCGCCGGACTATCGAGGATGCGGGGCGGCACTGCGGAGTCGCAATCTGGGGCGCCGGCACGAAAGGAGCCTCCTTGGTCAATCACGTCGACCCTCGCGGCGAACTGATCGACGTCGTCGTAGATCGCAACGCGCGCAAGATCGGTCACTTCGTTGCAGGAACCGGGCATCCGATCGTCGCTCCCGAGGAAGTTGCGGCGCGCGGTATCGGAATCATCTTCGTGATGAACGCGAACTACCTCGAGGAAATGCGCGCGCAGATGTCCACTCTCGCGCCAAACGTCATTTTGCGGCCCCCCATCGGTGCGTCGGAAAGCCTCGTGTCGTGAGAGACGCGTGTCCGATCTGCGGCAACGCCGCCCTCGACCCCGTCTTCGAGCGGGACGCATTTCCGACGCAGCAACACACCGTGTTCACCGAGCCTGCTGCCGCCCGTGCCGTGATGCGGGGCGAGATCGAGCTGGTTTTTTGCGGTTCGTGCGATTTTGCGTTCAACAAAACGTTTGAACTCGAGAAATGCCCGTACGGCGAGCAGTACGACAACTCCATGACATTTTCGCCGGCGTTCAGCAAGCACATGGACGAACGAGCCGCGCGCGTCGTGCGTGGACGCGGCCTCACGGACGCTCGCATCGTCGAAGTCGGATGCGGCAAGGGACACTTCTTGGAACGCGTCATGGCGCTGGAAGGGGATCGGAGCCTCGGCTTCGGGATCGATGCGACGTACGAAGGGCCTCTGAAGAGCGCCGACGGCCGGATCGTCTACGAGCGCCGCTTCTTTGGCGGCGAACGCGAAGCGCTGGTCGCCGACGCGATCGTCTGTCGCCACGTGATCGAGCACGTGCCGCACCCTCTGGAGTTCTTGCGCCAAATTCGCGCCGCAATACCGGCCGGAACGAACACAAAGGTGTTTTTCGAAATGCCGGCGCTCGAGTGGATCCTGGAGAACGAGGTCTTCTGGGACGTCTTCTACGAGCATTGCAACTACTTCAGCGGGCGCGCCCTCCGGCGGATTTTTGAAGCGGCCGGGTTCGAAGTCACGGATATCTCTCGCGTATTCGACGACCAATTCTTCTGGCTCGAAGGAATCGCGGGGACGCCGGTTGCGCCCGCGCCGGCGGCTTCCGAGCTGGCACCCGCCGTCGCGCACTTCGCCGCCGTCGATCTCCAACATCGGTCGGCCTGGCGGGAGATGCTGGGAGGCGCGCGCGCTCACGACGATCGAGTCGCGCTTTGGGGTGCCGGCCCGAAGGGCGTCACGCTTGCGAATCTCATCGATCCCGACGGCACGCTGCTGTCGTGCGTGGTCGACGTCAATCCGCGCAAACAGGGGTGCTTTATTCCGGGCAGCGGTCAGCCCATCGTCGCGCCCGCGGCGTTGGGAGCCCTCGGCGTGAAGACCGTTTATTTGATGAATGCGGTGTACTACGACGAAATCGAGCAAATGGTCCGTACGCTCGGATTGGACGTACGCCTCGAGAGCAAATCGCCGAAGCTTGCGGCCACGTAGGAGCGATCGTATCGATGCGAATTTTGGTGACCGGGAATCAGGGATACGTGGGCACGGTGCTCACGAGAGTGCTTCGCGAAGCGGGACACCACGTACGAGGATACGACGCGGGATTTTTTGCGGCGAACGAAATTGAACCCGCGCCTGCGCCGCACGAGCAGATTCAAGCGGACATCCGCGATTGCACGGCGGCCGATCTCGCCGAGGTCGACGCGGTGGCGCACTTGGCGGCCCTCTCGAACGATCCGCTCGGCGCGCTGGACGCGAGCCTAACGCACGACATCAACGTCAACGGAACCGAGGTGCTGCTCAATGCCGCGGAAGCAGCGGGCGTTCGCCGGATCGTGTTTGCGTCTTCTTGCAGTCTCTACGGAAAGTCCGATGCCGCGGCACTCGACGAAACGTGTGAGCTGCAGCCGCTGACCGCATATGCGCGCTCGAAGGTGGACTGCGAAGCGCTCTTGTCCGAGCGCTCCAACCGCGTGAGTGCTACGGTCTTACGTTTTGCGACGGCCTTCGGGTATTCCGAGCGCCCCCGCCTCGATCTCGTCGTGAACAACCTCGTAGCCTCGGCCCTCACGAACGGCGTCATCGCCCTCGAATCGGATGGCACGCCCTGGCGGCCCCTCGTGCACGTGGAGGACATGTGTCAGGCGATCCTTCTCGCGCTGGAGGGCAAGGGTGACGCGGAAGCCGGTCCGTTCAACGTCGGTAGCGAAGGCGAAAACTATCAGATCCGCGACATCGCCCGCGTCGTCAGCGATGCGATGGATGGCTTGCCGGTCACGATGAAATCGGCCGCGGAAAGCGGCGATCAGCGCAGTTACAACGTCTCGTTTGCGCGTTTCGCGCGAGCGTTTCCTCAGTTCACCGCCCGGTGGACGCTTCGCCGCGGGGTCGAAGATCTCGTAGCGCGTTTTCGCGCGAGCTTCGATATCAAGGACTTTGCAAGCGAGCGTTACTTCCGGCTACGTCGAATCAAGTCGCTCTTGGCTCAGGGGCAGATCGACGACGTGTTGCGGCGACGCGAAGACGTCGCCCACGCGCCGTGACGAACTCTGCCGAATTGGCGGAGAGCATGCGCTTCGAGGCGCTTCCCGTCCAAGGCGCTTTTACGATCGATCTCGACCGGCGGGAGGACGAGCGCGGGTTCTTCGCACGTCTGTGGTGTGTACGCGACCTCTCGGCGCTGGGATTGGAAGCGAACTTTGTGCAGAGCAGTATTTCGTTCAGCCCCGAAGCCGGCACGGTGAGAGGCATGCATTATCAAGAAGCCCCCTCGCAAGAGGTGCGTATCGTCACGTGTGCGGTCGGAGCGATTTACGACGTCATCGTAGACCTTCGCCCCGAATCGCCATCCTTCAAACGTTGGCACGCCGTGAAGCTCGACGGCGGATTCGGACGTTCGGTCTACGTGCCCAGAGGATGCGCGCACGGCCTGCAAACGCTCGTAGCGGGAAGCGTCGTTCAATACACCATGTCCGCATATTATGACGCCGAGCGCGCGCGCAGCTTGAATTGGCGCGATCCGGAGCTGGCGATTCCCTGGCCCATTGCCGAAGCGACCGCGATATCCCCGCGCGACGCTACTGCCCCGTTCTTGAACGAGATCGTATCGGAGAAAGGCTGAAATGGTTGGCGATCCCAAAGACCTCGAATTGATTGCGCGCATGGCGGAAGACCCGAAGCTGCGAGAAGCGACGGCCGTCTTCATGACGGAGTGCGAGCGATATCGCTATGAATACAATTGGACGTGGCTCGGTCGTCCCATCATTCAGCATCCCGAAGATATGGTCGCACTACAAGAGATCATTTGGAAAACCCGCCCCGAGCTCATCGTTGAAACGGGTATCGCACACGGCGGGTCGCTGATCTTCCACGCGTCGATTCTCGAATTGATCGGGGGCCCCGGAGAAGTCCTCGGGATCGACATCGAGATTCGCCCGCACAACCGGGTCGAAATCGAGCGCCACCCGATGTTTCGCCGCATTCGCATGCTCGAGGGCTCGTCGATCGACCCGGCGGTGGTCGAGCAAGTCCGTCGCTACGCCGAAGGGCGCCGCACGATGGTGATCCTCGACTCCAACCACTCGCACGCGCACGTCCTCGAAGAGCTCCGCGCATATTCTCCGCTCGTGAGCCCGGGATGCTACTTCGTGGTACTCGACACGATCATCGAATTCATCACCGAGGATACATATAGCGATCGACCCTGGTCGAAAGGCAATAACACGTTGACGGCACTGCGGGAATGGCTCCCGCAGAATGCGGATTTCGAGGAAGATCTCGAATATCGCAAGCTCCTCATCACCGTGGGTCCCGAAGGTTACTTGCGGCGTAAAGCATGATCGATGCGAAAAAGCGCGCAAATGGCCCGCCGGCGGCTGCTGTGACCGAACCGAGAATTCCGGTCTTTGCCCCGTATATCGGCGTCGATACGATCAAGCACCTGACCGACGCATTCGATATCGGATGGCTCGGGATGGGTGCGACGACGAAAGAATTCGAGGACCGGATCGCGGCGTTTCTCGAGCTGCGCGACCGCTACGTGGTGGTAACGAATACCGGCACGTCGGCGCTCCACATTGCCCTCAAAGCGGCCGGCTTGCAGCCGGGCGACGAAGTGATCACCCCATCCTTCAACTACGTCGCCGACCACCAGGCCATCGTTGCGGCCGGCGGAGAGCCGGTACTCTGCGACATAGAAGACGATTCGCTGGGCATCGATTGCGCCAAGGCGGAGAACCTCGTCGGCGAGCGGACCAAAGCGATCATTCCACTGCATTTCGCCGGGTGGCCGTGCGATCAATCCGGCGTTTACGCGCTCGCGGCGCGACATGGCTTACGCGTGATAGAAGATGCGATGCACGGCTTCGGCACGAGAATCGACGGGCGCAGGATCGGGTCGTACGGCGATATCGCCTGCTTCAGCTTCGACGCCGTCAAGATCGTCACCGCGATCGACGGCGGCTGCGTCGTCGTGAATTCACAAGAGGAAGTGCAAGCGCTTCAGCGGATGCGACTACTCGGCGTGGACCGCGACACGGTCGAGCGGTACAAGAACCGGCGGGCGTGGGAGTACGACGTCGTGAGTGATGGGTACCGCTATCACATGACGAATATCTTGGCAAGTGTCGGCGTGTCGCAGATCAAACGCGTCGAAGAATTCATCGCGAGCCGGCAGAGCGTTTGCAAGCGCTACAACAAAGCGTTCCAAAGCCTACCCGGGGTGAAAGTCCCTCCGACGTCGTTCGACGACATCTCGCCCTTCATCTACAGCCTGCGCGTGAAAAACGGGTGTCGTTCCGAATTCATGGATCATATGTCGCGTCGCGGAATCGATTGTGGAATTCACTTTGTGCCGGTTCACAAACATCAACGGTTCGAGCGCGCACGGCGAGGTGACATGACGGTTACCGACCAGGTCGTCACCGAGGTCACGACGCTTCCGCTGCACAGCTTCATGAAACCCGAATTCGTCGATCGTGTCATCGAGGGCGTCACGACGTTCTTTCGTGGATGAGGGAAATTACGGCTTGACGATGAGGCCTTGGCCGGTGGGGAGGGCGAGAACGGCAAAGCCGAGCTCACGCCCGAGATCGTCCCAGGCGCGCCGCTGGTTGACGTACTGTTCGTTGTATCCATAGTCGTCGAGGACGATCATCGCGCCGGGAATCAACTTCTCCCAGACCCAGCGCCCCGCGGACATCTCTGCAAACGCATTGTTCATATCGATCGAACAGTAACCAAACCGCTCCGAGTCGATTTGCGTCAAAGTGTCCGGGACGCGCCCTTTGATGATCTTGGCGTTGGGATATTTTGCGAAGTTTTCCACGACCTGGCTATAGCAATCGAAATAGTACTCCTTATTTTGTTCGAGCGTTCCACGGGCAACCTCATCCGCCGAGAGATCTCCCGTGGGGATTCCTTCGAACGTGTCCAGCAGGTAGAGCCGCGTGCTTGGATAGTTTTCGAATCCAATGTACTCCGCAATCGATTTCGAAAAGATCCCCGTATGCACGCCGAACTCGATGAAGTCGCCGCCGATTTTCAGGGCGTGCTGAGCAGACCAGCACATGAAGTGGATGCGCCACCAGATCTCGACGGGAAACGGGAAGCGATGGCCGGTCGCCCAGCCTGCCTCCGTCGCACGCTGGAACCGAGGTTCGGCCATGAAGTCGGCGTTGTGATTGGTGGCGAGCCCATCGAAGTTGTACGTCAGCGGCCCCTGTGCCAGCATGCGGCCGTCCGGGAGCGGGAACGTCACGTCGATGCCGACTTCGACCTGGACCTTTGTTTGAATGCGTTGATTGACCGGCACGGGCGCGCTGTTCTGGTCCATAGCGGCCCCTCCCCGCTACGGTACAGAGGCCTTACAAAGGCGCTTTGCGAGCACGGGCACCCCTGTGTTATAATCGCGCGGCTGCTCTCCGCGGTCGCTATGGCTGCACGAGCGCGAGATTTCGCACCGCACGGAGGCGGGGCGTTCGATGGCTTCAGGGATGGCTCGGCGCCTCGGAGGGCGCGGGGCCGGAGCCAGAAGGAGTAACCTTTCGTGTCGGTCATTTCGATGAAAGCCCTGCTCGAAGCGGGCGTCCACTTCGGCCACCAAACCCGCCGGTGGAATCCGAAGATGAAGCCGTACATCTTCCAAGAGCGTAAC
>JAFAIW010000263.1 GCA_019236495.1 Vulcanimicrobiota bacterium
CGCGCGCTACGAGCGTGTCGAACGCCTGCGAAAGCCCCGCAATCCGCGAGCGTCGCATCGATTCGACGACCGCCTCGAGATCCGCGGGAACGAAAGGCGTGGAGCGATCGAACGGAACGGCGGCTTCGAAAAAGGCTCGCTGTTCATCGGTCAACTTCGGAACGTGGTCGGTGGTCGCATAGTATCCGCGATGTGCCGCGATTGCGCCCGATTCAGAAAAAGCCGCCAGAAACCGCGTCAAAAGTCCTTCGTCCATCGAGAAGACGCGCGCGAGCGCAAGCGATGTTTGCCCGAGCATCCACGGAGTTCGCCGTTGCGCCTCCTCCAAGTGTGCCGTGCAGCGCTCCAACAATTCGGCAGCCGCTTCCCGTCCGGCGAATGCCACGGGACGCGCCAGCGCGATCACCCGATCCTCGTCCGCCAGATGGACGAGCACGCGCTCCACGATTTCCTCGCGCAGATTTGCGGCCGCCCCAACTTCGGCCGCGGTCATCGGTTTCAAGCCGGCCTCTCGCACGACTGCGAGCACGGCATCTTCGTGCGCGATTGCCGCATCGGGCGCGGAGGTTGCGGCGTGCGCCTCCACGACGCCGCCCCCGAGCAGCGTCTTTGGAGACATGCGGCGCACCACGAAACCCGCGCGCGGATATACCGAAACCGGCGCGCGCAGGTAGAGCGTTGCATCGCACGTCGACGCATCCTTGGGTGCTTCCTCGAACGTCAGCGTGCCGAGAATTTCCGCGGAGCCGATGTGCACCCGCACCGGGTTTCGGCGGCGCAAGAGCGGCACCGCATCCGGCCACGCGCGAAAGCGTACGCGAAAACTCGACGCCGCGGCGAACTGCGGATCGGCGAGCACGTCCCCGCGTTTCAGATCGGTCTTCTCGACACCCGGCAAGTTGACGGCCACGCGGGCGCCGGCCGTCGCGCGCTCGCGGGGCGTCCCAAAGACGTGCACGCTGCGCGCGCGCACCGCGCGCCCCTGCGGCGCGATTTGCAGGCGGTCGCCGGCGGCGATCGCGCCTTGCATGAGCGTTCCGGTCACGATGGTGCCCAGACCGGGCAATGCAAAGACGCGATCGATCGGCAGATATGCGGGAGCGTCGACGTCGCGCGGTTCGAGCGCACGAAGCGCTTCCGCAATCCGTGCGCGCAATTCCGCGAGCCCTTCGCCGGTGACCGTGGAAACTTCGACGGCCGGCGCTCCGGCCGCGAGAGTTCCCGCGAGCTCGCTTTCGATCGCCGCCGTTGCGGCGGCTCGTTCGGCTGCCCGGACGAGATCGATTTTCGTCATGACGAGAATCGTTCGACGCACGTTCAAGTATTGCAAAATGGCCAAATGCTCGCGCGTTTGCGGCATCACGCCCTCGTTCGCGGCCACCACCAGGAGCAGCAGTTCCATCCCGGCTGCGCCCGCGAGCATGTTGTGCAGAAATCGTTCGTGCCCGGGTACGTCGACAATGCCCGCTTCGACGCCGTCGTCGTAGCGCAGGTGGGCAAAACCAAGGTCGAGCGTCATGCCGCGCAACTGCTCTTCGATCCAGCGGTCCGGGTTGGTTCCGGTGAGCGCCGCGACCAGCGAGGACTTCCCGTGGTCGACATGCCCGGCCGTTCCGACGATGTGCATGCTTAGCGCGATGCGCGAAGCGCGTCCAGGACGAGCGGATCCTCTTCCGGCGCGATCGTGCGCAGATCGAGCAGCAGCCGGCCGCCTTCGATTCTTCCGATGACGGGCTGCGCGTTCGTGCGCAAGCGCGCGTGCATCCCCCCGTGGGGATCGTCGAACGCGATCGCGACCGACGGGATCGTAGCTTGCGGAAGCGTTCCACCGCCCACCGCAGACGACGACGCGACGACGCTCGCGCCCGCGACCTGCTCGTAGCTGCGCGCGCGTGCGTGCAATTCGTCGAGCGTCGTGCCGAGCATGCGATAAAGCGGGATATCGCGTAAGGTTGCTTCCGACCGGTAACATCGCAGCGTCTCGTTCAGAAGCGCAATCGTCACCTTGTCGACCCGCAGCGCGCGCAAGAGCGGGTTCTCGCGCACGCGCGCGATCGCTGCAGCGCGGCCGACGAGAATTCCCGCCTGCGGGCCGCCCAGGAGTTTGTCGCCGGAAAACGCGATCAGGTCGATTCCTTCGGTCAGTGCTTCTTGAACGGTTCGCTCGTGCGGCAGTCCAAAGCGCTGCACGTCGATCAGGGCGCCGCTTCCCAAGTCTTCGAACACGAGGACCCCCGCGCGCCGGCCCAGCGCGGCCAGCGTGGCGCCGTCGACGTCGTGGGTAAAGCCGATCATCTCGAAATTCGAGCGATGGGTTCGAAAGAGCAGCGCCGTTTCTGCGTGGAGGGCACGTTCGTAATCGTGCAGGTACACTTTGTTGGTGGCGCCGACTTCGACGAGCGACGCTCCGCTGCGCGCAAGGACGTCGGGAATACGAAAGCCGCCGCCGATTTCTATCAGTTGATTTCGCGCGACGACGACCTCGCGACCCCTCGCGAACGTATCGAGGACGAGCAGAACCGCGGCCGCGCAGTTATTGACGACGATGCCCGCTTGCGCGCCGGTAATCTCTTGCAGCAACGCGTTCAAACGCGCGTACCTCGAGCCGCGAGCGCCCTCGTCGAGATCGTATTCGAGATTCGTGTATCCCAGCGCTTCGGCGCGAACGCGTTCCCAAGCGCGGGGCGCCAGCGGCGCACGGCCGAGATTGGTGTGAAGCAAAATGCCCGTCGCGTTGACGACGGGCAGCAAGGATTGCGTGCGCGTGAGGCGCAGCCGCGCGATCACGCCCGCCACGAGGGTCTCGAACGGTGGAACGCCGTTACCAGCGCTGCGAACTTCTTCCAACGCGTCGCCGATGGCGTTCTTGACGGCTTCGCGTCCGAGCTCGGCCTCGAACGGCGCGAGCGCGGGCTCCTCGAAAAAGCGATGCACGGCCGGAAGGCCGCGCATCCGTTCCTTCATGCGTTACGCAGCGACGAGATGCTTCGCGAGCATCGAGTTGATCGCGGAGTCGGATACGTATCCGACGATGCGATCGACCGGCTGACCATTCTTGAAGAGAATCAAACACGGAATACCAGAGACTTGGTACTGCGCCGAAATCGACGGATTGTCGTCGGTGTTCAGCTTGACGAATTTCGCGCGCCCGGCATTTGCGGCCGCCACCTTTTCGACGACCGGCGCCAGCATGCGACACGGTCCGCACCATTCGGCCCAAAAATCGACCAGCACGGGCTGCGCGTTGCTCAAAACTTCTTGCCCGAACGTGGCTTCCGTGACGTCTGCTAACGAACTCATGGTGTTCTCTTTCCTCCGTTGACTGGAAACACTCGCTTCTGCCGGCTGGTTGCGCCCTTCGAGGCTCGCTCCTTCGAGGCTCGCGCTTCGCGCTCGCACCTCAGGATGACACTGCTCGCACCTCAGGGTGACACCGTGCTTACAATTCGGTCTGCTGTGGTTCTCCTGTGATCTCCGTGAGCTGCGTGGCTTGCTTGCCCAAATTGGTGATGGCGATCACCTCGTCCCCCGCCTCCAGGCGCTGTAGGCGAACGCCCTTGGTCGAACGCCCGGCTTTGCGGATGTCCGACACCTTGAGCCGGATGACCTGATTTGCCGAGGTGATCATTAAGATTTGGTCCTCCGGCGCAACCAGAATCTGATCGACCACGTGTCCGATGCCGCGTTCTTTCGCGAACGCCTTGACGCCCTTACCTCCGCGCGAGGTGTGGCGGTACTCGCTGATCGGCGTACGCTTACCGTACGCGTGCGACGTGACGATGAGCACCTCGTGACGCTCCTTCTCGAGCACGTCCATCGCAACGATGGAATCGCCTTTCTCGAGCGTCATGGCGCGCACGCCGCGCGCATTGCGACCCATCGGCCGCACGTCCTTCTCGTTGAAGTGCACGGCCATGCCCATCGTGCTGCCGAGAATGATGTCGGCATTGCCGTCCGAGAGATCCACCGTGAGCAGCTCGTCGCCTTCGTCGAGGTTGATTGCGTTCAGGCCGTTGCGTCGAACGTTGGCGAACTCTTCGAGCTTGGTTTTCTTGATGACGCCTTTCTTGGTGACCATCACCATGTAGCGTTCGCCTTCGAATTTTTTGACCGGAAAAACTGCAGTCACTTGCTCGCCCGGTGGAAGCGTTAACAGATTGACGAGCGCCGTTCCTCGCGCCTGTCGCGAGGTATCCGGAATCTCGAATCCGCGCAAACGATACACGCGGCCGCGATTCGTGAAGAACAGCACGTGATCGTGGGTGCGCGTCATGAAGAAATTCGCGACGACATCTTCGTGCTTGAGGTTGGCGATTCCAATGACGCCGCGGCCGCCCCGATTTTGAGTCTTGAACGTGTCGGCCGAGACTCGCTTGATATAACCGCCCACGGTCTTCGTAACCACGACGTCGATATCCGGAATGAGCTCTTCGATCGAGAATTCGTCTTCGGCGGGCACGATTTCGGTGCGCCGTTCGTCGCCGAAACGCTTCTTGAGATCGAGAGCTTCCGCTTTCACGATACCGGCAATCCGGCGAGGGCTTTTCAGAATGTCTTGCAGCTCCGCAATCGTCTTGAGCAATTCGGTGTATTCCGCTTCGATTTTGCCGCGCTCCAGGCCCGTCAAGGTGCGCAGGCGCATGTCGACGATGGCGGTCGCTTGAATTTCGGAAAGCTTGAAACGCGCAACGAGCCCGGCCTTCGCCGCATCGACCGTTTCGCTGGCGCGGATCAACTTGATGACTTCGTCGATGTTGTCGAGCGCAATGCGATAGCCCTCGAGCAAATGTGCGCGCTCTTCCGCTTTGCGCAAATCGTACCGCGCGCGGCGCGTAACAACTTCTTTGCGATGCGCGATATAGTGCTCGAGCAGTCCCTTGAGCGAAAGGACTTGCGGTTCGAGCGGAACCGGAACGTTTTGCCCTTCCGCGGTTTGGCGTTCTTCGCCGACCGGAACGAGTGCCAGCATGTTGAAGCCGAAACTCGATTGCAGCGGCGTCTGCTTGTACAATTGGTTGAGCACGACGTTTGGGGTAGCGCTCTTGTGCAGCTCGACGACCACGCGCATCCCTTTGCGATTCGACTCGTCGTCGAGACGCGTAATTCCGGTAATGCGCTTTTCTTGATGCGCCTCGGCGATGGCTTCGACGATGCGCGACTTCGTGACTTGATACGGAATTTCGGTGATGACGATCTTATAACGACCGCGATCTTCCACGATTTCGGCCTTACCGCGAATGATCACCGGACCGCGCCCGGTCTTGTAGGCTTGCTTTATCGCTTCGTGCCCCATGATCACCCCGCCCGTGGGGAAATCCGGACCTTTGACGATGTCGCACAGCGCGTCGTCGGTCGTGGCGGGATCGTCGATTAAAGCCGCGATCGCATCGGCGATTTCGGACAGATTGTGCGGCGGAATGTTGGTCGCCATGCCGACCGCGATACCGCTGGAGCCGTTGATGAGCAGTTGCGGAAGCTTGCCCGGCAGAACGCTCGGCTCGGTTCCTTGATTGTCGAAATTCGGGACGAACGGCACCGTCTCTTTATCGATGTCGTTGAGAACGTCGAGCGAAGGACGCGCGAGCCGCGCTTCCGTGTATCGATATGCAGCGGGCGGGTCGGGATCGATCGACCCGAAGTTACCGTGCCCGTCGACGAGCGGGTAACGCAGCGTGAAATCTTGCGCGAGCCGAACCAGCGCATCGTACACCGAGGTATCGCCGTGCGGGTGGTAGCTCTTGAGCACTTCGCCGATGATACCGGCGCATTTGCGATGCTGCTTGGTAGGGTCCATTCCCATCTCGCGCATCGCGTAGAGAATCCGGCGCTGCACGGGTTTGAGCCCATCGCGAACGTCGGGCAACGCGCGCGACGCGATGACGGACATCGCATACGAGAGATAGCTCTCCCGCATTTCGTCTTCGACATTGATTTGAGATACGATGTCTTGGCTCAACTCGTCTTTAAACTCCCTGTTTGAAAGGCGCTCCGGCCTAGCCTACGCGCCCCCCATCGCTGGAGCGATGGGGCCCCCGGACCATGGGGCGCACAAGCGTATTGGCTAGCACAAATTCCCCGAGGGCGCCCCAAAACGACATGTCCTCGCTGCGACGATGCAGCGGGACTACGCCGAGCATCTTTATCGATTGGGTTTTTCAGTGGGGTGCCGCTACTCAGGTTCTTCCCACGGGGGGATGCCTGCGTCGTCGGTGAGGACGTCGGAAGGCGTTTCGATGTCATCGAAACTGACGACACCTTCTCCGTTCAGCCCGATGTCGTCGATGCCGGTCGTGAGATCGGCAGCCGAGTCGCCATCGAATTGCGGTGTTGCCGATTCTAGATCGAAATCGGCATACGAAAAGTCGTCGGGAAGCTGCACCATGACCGTCGGTTTGTCGTCATCGCTTGCACGCGCGTTGACTTCGTCGTCGACGGCAGCGCGCAGATCGTCAACGCCGCTCTCGATGCGCTCGCGCGCAGCGGCGGCCGCCTGCTGCAACGCTTGCAGGTTCTCGTCGGCTTTGGCGCGGATGGCGTCGAGATGCGCTTGTTTTTGCGCCGTGCGATCCGTCAGGATCGTCCCTCCCGCCGCCCGAACATGGAGGCCCGGCACGTATGGAAACGCAGCATGATCACTGCTCCGGATATTCGCCGCGGGCGTGAAGCGCACATTTCAACGCGAGGACGAGCTCATCGACTTCGGTCGCAGTTTTGCGCGCCGGCTCGCGCCGGGAGACGTCGTTGCGATTTCCGGGCCACTCGGCTCCGGCAAAACCACACTCGTGCGCTCCATCGTTGAAGAACGCTTGGGCGCAGACCTAACAAGCAGTCCAACGTTCACGTTCTGGCACCGCTACGGCGAAGCGTCCCGCACGCCCATCGAGCACCTCGATCTCTATCGCATCGAACGGCCTTCCGAAATCGCCGAATTGGGCCTCGAGGAGGCCTTCTCGCCGCAGGCCATCGTGCTCGTCGAATGGTGGACCAATGCGCCGGAGCTGCTGCCGGC
>JAFAIW010000051.1 GCA_019236495.1 Vulcanimicrobiota bacterium
GCTGGCGCGACGTCGTGCACCCCGACGACCTCCCGCGTTACGACGTCGCGCTGGGGCAGGCCGGCGAGCGGGATCTGCAGGTCCAGCTCGACGTGCGCCGCCGCCGGCCGGACGGATACTTTGCGTGGATGCGCGTAACGTTGCGGCGCATCAACGAGCCCGTTGGAACGTTCGGCGTCGTGGGAACCGTGGTCGACATCGACGAGTTGACGCAACTCGGGCAGGCCGTTTCCGAAAGCCGCGAACGATTCCGTGTTCTGGCTGAAGCGATGCCGCAACTCGTGTGGTCGGGCGCTCCCGACGGGACCATCGACTACGTCAATCAGAGATTCATCGAATATACCGGCTGGACGGCGGAGCGCCTGGCCACCGAATCCGTTCCCGGCATCGTGCACGGGGAGGACCGCGAGCGCACCGTGCGTGCGTGGCGAGAATCGCTGAGTCATGGGAGCGAGTACGAGGTCGAATATCGTCTGCGGCGCGCTTCCGACGGGGCATTTCGCTGGTTCATTGCGCGCGCCGTCCCGAGGCGCGACGAATCGGGAAATATCGTGCAGTGGATCGGTACCGCCACCGACGTCGACGCCCAGCGACGAAGTTACGAAAACCTGCAATTTGCCGTGCGCGCCGCCAACACTCTCCATGCCTCGATGAATCCGAAAACAATTTGCGACGAATTGGCGCGATTGACAGTCGACGGGTTTGCCGATTGGTGTTTCGTGCGACTACGCGATCAGCACGCGGGCATTAAGACGGTCTCTATGGCGCATCGCGACCCGGAATTGCTGGCCTCTCTCGCACAGTACGTGGATCGGTATCCAGCGCGCGAGAGCAGCGACGTGATGCGCGCGACGTTCGAGAACCGTTCGTTCCTCTACCCGATCGTTTCAGAGGAGCTGATTCGTCAGGCGGCCGGCGACGATCCCGAACGACTTTCCGTCGCCCGGAGGCTGCGGCTTCATTCGGCCATTACCGTCCCCTTGGTGCCACCCGGCGGCGAGCCGCTAGGGGCCGTGACGATGGCAACCGCCGAGTCGCAGCGCGCGTTCGACGAAAACGACCTGAAGATCGCCGAGATGGTAGCGCAGCGTGCGGCAGCGGCCCTTCAGAACGCGCAGTTGTTTTCGGAAGAGAAGCGTACGTCGCAACGGTTGCGCTTCATCGCGCGTGCCGGGGAGATGCTCTTCGAGTCGCTCGACTTGAAGCGATCCTTCGACCGGCTCGTGGACTTGATCGTTTCGGAAAGCGCCGACTTCGCACTCTTAGTCCTCATCGAAAACGGCGAAGCCTTGCGTACCGTTGCTATCGCGCACCGCGATTCCGCGAAGTGGCCGCTCGTCGATCAGCTTCGCGGCGAACGCTTGTTCAATGCGGCGCGCGAGAAGGCGGCGATAGAGTCCCTGGCGAGGCGCACGACGCAAATAACGCAGAACATCGATGCCGGGGCAGTGAGCGCCGCGGCGCAGCCGTACCTCTTGCCGACGCTGCTGGAGCTAAAGCCGCGTTCGTCGATTACCGTCCCGTTGCATTCGCGCGGCGTCACGCATGGGGTGTTGATCGCATACTACGGCGAATCCGGACGCGCGTACGAGGACGAAGACATACCGATTTTTTCCGAGCTCGGCCGGCGCGCCTCGATCGCCATCGAAATCGCGCAAAGTTTTGAGCGCGAGCGGCACGTGGCGAAGACATTTCAAGAAGCCCAATTGCCCAGTCTTCTGCCCGAGCTGCCCTCAGTGCGATTGAATGCGGTATATGAATCCGCCAGCAGCGAGACCATCGGGGGCGACTGGTACGATGCCTTCCTGACCGAAAACGGATCGCTCGTGGTAACGGTCGGCGATGTTACCGGCCGAGGTTTGCAGGCTGCCGTGATCATGGCGAAGATTCGTCAAGCGATCAGTGTGATCAGCTTATATGAAACCGATCCCTCGCGAATCCTCGATGCCGCCGACCAAATATTGTTACGGCGCTTTCCGGACGCGCTGGTTACGGCGTTTGTCGGTATTCTTGACCCGCAACGCAAGACAATCGCATTTGCCAACGCGGGCCATCCTTTTCCGCTGTTGCGGCGCAACGGCGAGCTGGTCGAGTTGGCGGCTTCGGGATTGCCGCTCGGATTGCGTCGCACTCGTCCGTCCGCGCCCTCGCACCACGCGAGCTTGGAAGGCGCCGAGTTACTCGTGCTGTTTACCGACGGGTTGATCGAAGCAACGCGCGACTTGGATGAGGGCGAGCACCGTTTACGGACGGTTGTCGGCAGTGACGCAATCGTGCACGCACGCGATCCCGCCCGTCTGATTCAAGAGGCGTGTTTGTACGACGGTTCGCGCGACGACGTTGCCGTGTTGGTCGCATCGTTTCGTCCGACGATCCGCTGGTCGTTCGATGCTGAAAATGCTCGGGCCGCACAAGACGCGCGGGGCGAATTTGTGCGGTATGTCGAAGCGCATGCTAAAGATGCAAGCGAGGTGCTTTCGGCCGAAGTCATTTTCGGCGAATTGGTGAGCAACGTGGTGCGGCACGCTCCCGGCCCGATCGACATCGAGCTGGATTGGAGTGAATCCCGGCCGATCTTGCACGTTATCGATCGCGGCCCGTCGTTCGCGCACCGTCGCGATCTGCCACTCGACCCGCTGAGCGAATCCGGGAGGGGCCTCTTCATCATTCGCACGCTCTCCCAAAATTTCGAGGTCGAGCGGATCGCGGGTTTCGGCAATCACGTTATCGTCGGACTTTCCATGGAGCGTAGCACCGATGTGCTATCATAGACGCCGTGATTTCCGCGGAGAGCTTGCCGTCGGACCGGCTGCAGCAGCTCGACGAGTATTGGCGGTCCGCCACATACCTCGGCGCGGCACAATTGTATTTGAAGAACAACGTGCTGTTGCGCCGTCCCTTATGCGCTGCCGACGTCAAGGAACGTCCGCTCGGACATTGGGGGACGCAACCCGGGCTTAACTTCATCTATGCGCATCTCAACCGGCTGATTTGCGACACGCAGGCGCCGATGGTGCTCGTCGTCGGACCCGGTCACGGCGCACCGGCCGTGCTTGCAAATCTATACCTCGAGGGAAGTTTGCTCGCCGCGGACCCCGGTCTCACGCACGATGAAGGCGGGGTGACGCGCTTCGTTCGGCGCTTTTCGTGGCCGGGCGGTGCGCCGAGCCACGTTACCGCATCGACGCCCGGCACGCTCAACGAGGGCGGGGAGCTCGGCTATTCGCTCGCGCACGCGTTCGGCGTTGCGTTCGACAACCCGGACATCGTCGTGGCGTGCATCGTCGGCGATGGTGAAGCCGAAACGGGGCCGCTCGCAGCCGCGTGGCACTCGAACAAGTTTCTGAATCCGCGCCGCGATGGGGCGGTGCTACCGATTCTCCATCGCAACGGATATAAGCTTTCAGGTCCGTCCGTTTTCGGTAGAATGAGCCGCGAAGAGTTGCGGGGCTACTTCGAAGGTCTGGGTTATGCGCCGATCTTCGTCGAGGGCGAACACCTCAGCGGACTGCACGTGCAACTGTGGTGTGCACTGGATGACGCGTACGCGACGATTCGGTCGATTCAGAAAGGGGCGCGCGCGTCTACCGATGTTGCGGCGCCGCGTTGGCCTGTGGTGATTTTCACGAGTGAAAAGGGCGTCACCGGGCCCGCGTTCGTCCACGGCAAACCGAGTGCCGGAACCTTTCACGCGCACGGTCTCCCGCTGGAAGACCCCGCCGGCGACCAAGGCGAGCGCAATTTGCTCGAAGATTGGCTCCGCTCGTATTCGCCCGAGGAGTTGTTCGATGAAGCGGGGACGCCCCGCGAACGCGTACTCGCGGGATTGCCGCCGGTTGAACTGCGGCTGGGTCGATCGCCTTACGCCAACGGCGGCTTGCTCTTGCGCGACTTGCATCTGCCGGCGCTCGAGAACTACGCTATCGCGCCACAAGGGCGCGGCAAAACGCCGGCATCGGCGATGCACGTCGCGGGAACGTTCTTGCGCGACGTCTTCAAACGAAATGCGGAGGAACGCAATTTTCGCTTGTTCTGCCCGGACGAAACGACCTCGAACAAGCTGGATCCCGTCTTCGAAGCGACCACGCGGGCGTTCGAGTGGCCGCTGGTGCATACCGACGAGTGGCTCGGACGAGATGGGCGCGTTATGGAAATCTTGAGCGAGCACACGACCGAAGGGTGGCTGGAAGGATACGTGCTGAGCGGAAGGCACGGAATCTTCTCGTGTTACGAAGGCTTCATGCCGATCGTCGACTCGATGGTCCACCAATATGCTAAGTGGCTAAAGGTTTCTTCCGAGGTTGAGTGGCGCGCGCCGATAGCATCGTTGAATCTCATGCTGACCTCGCACGTTTGGCGTCAGGATCACAACGGTTTCTCCCATCAAGGGCCGGGGTTTATCGATTCGCTGCTCGTCAACAAGAGCGGCATCGTGCGCGCGTATTTTCCCCCCGATGCGAACTCCTTGATTGCGACGCTCGAGCATTGTTTGAAGAGCAGGAATTACATCAATCTGATCGTCAGCGGTAAAAACGAAGAGCCGCAATGGTTGAGCCTCGGTGAGGCGCGCAAGCATTGCGCCGCAGGAGCGTCGGCTTGGGAGTGGGCCTCGTCGGGCGGCGTTCCTGAAATCGTCCTCGCTGCATGCGGGAGCGCTCCAACGGTGGAAATCGTAGCGGCGGCGCAAATTCTGCGCGAACAGGCTCCGGCACTAGCGGTGCGCGTCGTCAACGTCACCGACCTTTTGTGCCTTGCGCCCCAAAGCGCGCATGCCCACGGGCTGTCGGCGGCGCGCTTCGATGAACTCTTCACCCAACACTGCCCCGTGGTCTTCGCGTTTCACGGATATCCGAGGGTGATTCACGAGCTGATCTATCGACGCACGGATCCGCAGCGCTTTCACGTGCGCGGCTACCGGGAGGAGGGCACGACGACGACGCCGTTCGACATGCTCGTTTTGAACGGCATGAGTCGCTATCAATTGGTTGCCGATGCGGCGACCTACGCTCCGGCGCTCGATAAACACCGCGCCGCCTTGCACGAAAAGATGCAGCGCGTGCTCGACGAGCACCGCCGCTACATCGTCGAGAACGGCGTCGATATGCCGGCGATACGGACGTGGGAGTGGAGACTCTGACCCTTCTCTGCGTCAACACGGGTTCCACCAGCGTGCGCATTCGTGCGTTTTCCGGCACGGACTTCGAGAGGGCTCCCGCCGCCGCGCATTTTTCCGGTGCAAACGACCTTACTGCCGCGCTCGATTCCATCGATCTAATCCCGCGCGCGGTCGTGCACCGAATCGTGACGGGATTCTCCGGCGACGACGCGGAGCAATTGTCACCGCCGGTGCGGTCGAGGATCGAGCACCATGCGCCCATGGCCCCATTGCACGTCGCACGCGCGCTTGAAGCGCTCGACCGATGCACCGCCAGGTGGCCCAAAGCCGTACAAATCGCCGCGTACGACAGCGCTTACTTCAAAGACCTCCCGGCTCGAGCCGTGACGTTCGCCGTTCCTCGTGCGTGGAGAGAGAGATTCGGCATTCGCAAGATCGGTTATCACGGCTTCAGCCACGAGTACATCGCGCGGCGCGCACCGCAATTGCTTGACAAATCGGTCGAGCGGTTGATTAGCGTGCATCTCGGCGGCGGCGCGTCGGCAAGCGCGATATTGCGCGGATGCGCGGTCGAAACCACGATGGGTTTTACGCCGCTCGAGGGCCTCATCATGGAAACGCGCGTGGGAAGTCTCGATCCGGGAGTGGTGCTGCACTTGATTCGCCGCTGTGGAGTCGACGCGGCGGAAGTCGAGCACCAGCTAAGCAACGCGTCGGGAATGGTCGCGCTCGCCGGCACCGCGGACATGCTAGCCGTCGAAGCGCGCCGGAAGGACGATCCCGGCGCGGCGCTCGCGTTCGAGCTGTATTGTTACGCGGTTTCTCGCGCGATCGCCGCGCTGGCGGTCCCGCTCCATGGGATCGATGTCGTGGCGTTCACCGGCGCCATCGGGTTTGGTTCCGCGGCGGTTCGCGAAACGGTAACGCGCGACTTGACGTGGCTTGGATCGCTCGCCGTTTTGGCTATAGAGCCGGAAGAGGAATTGATGATGGCGCGCGCTGCCGCTTCACTCGTGCCAACACCTTGAGCGGTGCGATCAACACCGGCACGTCCACGCTCTCGATCACTTGCTCGGCGACGCTCCCAAGGACGAGCCGTGAAATTCCCGCGCGGCCATGCGTCCCCATCACGATCACGTCGCAATCGAGCGATTCGGCGAGATGCGTGATGGCGCGCGCCGGCGCGTCGTGCGCTTTGTAAACTCGCACGCGTACCCCCCGCGTTTGCGCCTCGGCTTGTAATCGCGCTAGGACGTCGTCGCCTTCGCGATCGAGCGCATCGAGCCACGGTTGGGCGAGAGACGCGTCGCCGCTTATGACGCTCGTAGCCTTTGTGATGTCGACGACATGCACGATCGCCAAGTCGGCGCGATCCTCTCTCGCGATTTCCAGTGCGAGGCGAAAGGCCTCTTGCGAGCAATCCGAACCATCGTGTGCCAGCAAGACCTTCTTGAACATGCTTCGATCCTAACGCCGGCGCGAGAAGGGCGAGGGAACGTTTGGGTGTCTGCGTTCTCCGGGGGTTCCCACGGAGCGCGTAGGATGGGAACATGGCGAGCCTGTACCAGCGCCTCTTCCTGCGATGTCCGTACGGGGTTGCCCAAACCTACCTTCAAGAAGCATTGGCCTCGGCGGCGGCGACGCAAGAGCGGGACACGATTCGCCTGCGCGTGCCATTGCACGTCGATCATGTTGCGCTAGAAAAGGATGTGGTCGTAACGTATTCGGTCGGGCACGATCCCATGCACTTTGACCGGCCTTGGAGGATTCATTGGACGCCGCTCGGCGGCGGGCCGTTTCCCGATTTCGACGGACTCTTGGCGGTGTGCGCCGACGAAGGCCCGGATCGGTCCGTGCTCGAGTTGCGCGGACACTACACGCCCCCGCTCGGCATCGTCGGCCAAGCCTTCGACGCATTGATCGGGTCGCGCATCGCCTCGGTGACGGCGCGCGAGTTCTTGCGTCAAATCGGGCGCCGCATGGAAGCGCACTACGAACGCGAAGTGTCTCAGGAAGACTCCACAGGAGCGTAAGCCGTGCCACAGATCGAAACTTCAAGAACCCTCGACATCGCTCGCCCGGCCGTCGCCCAAGCCATTTTACAAATTTGCAAAGAGGCCGAGCAGAAGAAGGCTCCCTACGACAATGTGAGTCTTCGCGTCAACTTCGAGCAGTTGCATCTGCCGGGTGTGGGGACGGTAGACGTTCCGATCGTAGTGACCGTCGCAAACGCGATCGGCATCCCGCCAACGAGGTTCGATCTGACGATTACCGCACAAAACAACGAGGCGTATTTTCCACGGTTCGAAGGCACGGTTTTTCCTGACGGCGACGGGCCGACCAAAACCGACGTATGGCTGCGCGGCGAGTACACCCCGCCCCTGGGCACGATCGGCAAAGCACTCGACGCGGCGATGTTTTCGGGCGCTGCCCGTACGAGTCTCGAGAGCTTCCTGCTGTGGCTGGTGACCGAAGCGGCAACGCGGATCCGTCACGACGAATATGAAACGGCGCGGGCGACGCTCCATCGCCACGAGTAGTTAAGCGCCGGCGCTCGTTACGGCGGGAAGTCTCACCGAAAACGTTGCGCCGCGACCCTCGTGGCTGAGAACGCGTGCATTCCCGCCTAAGGCGCCGAGCAGATCTGAAACGACCGCCAACCCGAGACCGCTTCCGTTAGCGTCGGTACGGCGTGCTTCGTGCGCGCGAAACCCGCTCTCGAAAATGCGCGGAAGATCTTCGGCCGCGATGCCTGGTCCGGAATCGGTGACCACCACCGTTATCTCGGCATCTGGTTTATCGCACGTCAATTCCACCGAGCCGCCCGGCGGCGTGTAACGCACCGCGTTGATCAGAATGTTGCGCAGCACTTGTCCGACGCGGCTCGGATCGCCGCGATAATACATACACTCCGGATGATGGGCGCCGCAGGCGCGATAGGATACCCGCACCTGCTTGGCTTTCGCAAGGCCCTCGATGGCGGCGGCCTGCGCGCCGATCAACGCGCACATATTGAATCGCTCGTCGCGTTCGGGTCCTTGCGGATCGAGCGCGTGTGTAGGACGGCGCCGCCATTCGTCGAGCAGCTCGGCGACGGTTTGCATCGCATCGGAGATTCCATGCATGCGCTCGGGCGTTTGCTCGAGAACGCCGTCGATGACCCCCTCAAGGTTGGCTTTGGCGATGGAGAGCGCGTTGCCGATTTCATGCCGCAAGACGGCTTGCGCGCGCGTCTGCGCGTGTTCGCGGCTTTCAAGTTCGCTCACCAGTAAAAAGAGGCGCCCGGCGATCGGATCGTCGAGCGGTTCGAGCACTTCTTTGGCTCGATCCCAGTCACCCATGAGTGCCAGGTCGAGCGCGTGAAGAATGTCCGGAAGCATTACTCGCGCTTCATCTTGTATCCGACGCCGTAGACCGTTACCACGTAGTCTGGATCGTCGGGGTTAGGTTCGATCTTTTTACGAAGATTGTTGATGTGGCGGTCGAGCGTGCGCTCGAAAATCGATCCGTCGTCGTGCAGGCGATCGAGGAGTTGGGCGCGCGTAAAGACTTGCCCGGGATTCTCTGCCAAGACGGTGAGGATGCGAAACTCCGAAGGCGTAAGCGGCGAAAGCTTTCCGTTGACGCGTACTTCATGCGCGCCCATGTCGATCTCGAGTCCGCGGAGCCGAAAGCGGCGCGGTTGCGCAGCGCCGGTTCCGCGTTGGCCTTCTTCGAAACGCCGCAGAACCGCACGAACGCGGGCGACGACCTCGCGGGGCGAAAACGGCTTGGTTACGTAGTCGTCCGCCCCGAGCTCGAGACCGACCACGCGATCGACTTCGTCGGTGCGGGCCGTCAGCATGATCGAGGGGATCCGCGCCCCTTCGGCCGCCGAACGCAAGATGTCGAGTCCGGATCCGTCAGGCAACGTGATGTCGAGAACCATGATGTCGGGCGCCTGCTCTTGCATCGCCGTCAATCCTTCTTGCACGCTGGTCTTCACGACGGTCTCGAAGCCTTCGCGCTGAAGATATGCGCTCAAAACCTCGACGATCTGCGGTTCGTCGTCGACGAGCAACACGCGCTTGCCCACGCCGAACACTTCGGCTACCACGTGCGCATTCCCGGCGCGAGATATCCCGGGTGCTGCAACAATTCGCTCACCGGCCCGAGGTATGCCAGCACCGCGAGCACGATCGCCAACACGCCCCAACGGAAAATGTGTTGCAGGGGTGCGGGCGTCGGTTCGCCGGCGGGGGGTTGCGTCGCGAACGTCACGGTCATGTCCGCAGTCTTGTCGTTCGTGACGAGCGTGCCGATCGCGACCGTCGCAAACATGATAATGCTGATGAACAGCAGCGTGCCGCCGGCCGCCGCGAGCAGCATGTACGGCTCCCACGACGCCGCGGCGGCAGAGCCGAGATAGGCGACGCTCTCGGTGCGCCGCGGTGAGCCGAGCAAGCCCGCGACGTGCATCGCGATCGACATGATCAGCATGCCCAAGAACCAAATGCGGGTTTGCCAAAGCGCCCACTCCGGCTTCCAGAGCGTGCGTCCGGTCAGCTTTGGAATCATCCAATAGGCGCAACCTACGAACGTGAGCGCGACCGGGCCGCCGACCGTCACGTGAAAGTGACCGACGATCCAAATCGTATTGTGGACGAGCGAGTCCATGCTGTACGAAGCATTGATCAAACCGCCGAATCCGCCGATGATGAACAGCAACATCCCGTACGCCGCTCCGGCGAACGCGGGATCCCTCCACGGAAGGTTGGCGACGGTGGCTGCGAAGCCCGATTTCCCTTTGGCCCGGGCGGCCAGCTCGAACGAAGCGAAGATGGCAAAGGCGGTGATGAACGACGGAACGGCGACGCCGTACGTCGTCAGGGTGTGGAGCATTTTCCACTGCGGTGCGATGCCGGGCTCCATGAATTCGTGATGGAGTCCCACCGGAGTCGATAGCAGCAGCAGCATCAAGAACGTCAGGCGCGTCAGCCCGTCGCTGAAGAGATTGCCGCCGTAGCGCGTCGGGATGATATTGTACCAGATGATATACGCGCCCATGATCCAAAAATAGACCAGCGGATGCCCGAAGTACCAAAAGAACAGCCGCGTGAACATCACGTTGATGCCGTGCGTCCAGCCGAATGCCCACGGAATCAGCAGGCCCATTTCCGCGACGACGCCCAGCGTGGCGATCCACCACATCAGAAAGGTGACGGCGGCGCAAAACACGACGAGCGGGACGGGTTCGCCGGGGTGAGCCTTGCGGAAATACGCTACGTTTTCGAAAATTTCGATTGCAACGATCCACGTGCCGATCACCAGCAACGTAGCGCCGAGATAGAAGGTGGGTGCGGCCTTGAGCGGCGCGTAGAACGTGTACAGCACGGTCGCATTGCCCGAAAGAATAGTCACCGCCGCCATGGCGGTACCGAGCACCATCACCGCCCAGCCAAGCCATCCGAGCCGAAGCGAGCGCTCTCGCGGGATGGAGCGATACGTAACAAAGAGGCTCAGACCGGTGATGAAAAACGTGGTGAAGACGAGCGCCATCAGCACGCCGTGCAATGTCAGGATCCGATAATAGTCGAACCACGGCGGGGTCTGGATCGCGTCGGCGCGCGAGTATCCCTGCAGCAGGCCGAAGAGCGCCCCCAGCACGATGGCGGTCGTCGCGGTGTAGATGTGCGCGATGACCACGCGATTCTCCGAGCGAACCTGCGGCGGAGCGGACGAGAGCATCATCATTGAACCTCGATCTTTGCCGCCATGTTCGCATGGCCGATTCCGCAGTATTCGTTGCAGAGAAGCAGGTACGTTCCGGGTCGCCTGAAGGTATGGGACGCCGCATTCACCCACCCCGGGATGACCATCATATTCACATCGGTATCCACGATGCTGAAGCCGTGTACGACGTCGGGGCTCGTTGCGTAGAATGTCACCGTGCTGCCCGCAGGGATCGTCACGGTTTGCGGATTGAATGAAAAGATCTGCGCGACGTAATACACCTCGTACTTGCCGTCGGAGAGTCTTCGCAGGCCCGGGTGATCGAAGGGAGGCGTCTGCGCGACGCGAGTCGGATCGATTTGCTGTAAGCCGCTCGGTGGATTCATGTTATCGGCGAACGCCGCAAAGAAGATGATGCACAAAAAGAGCACCAGCATGCTGAAACCAAAGGTCATCCACCAGCGCTCGTAACGATGAACGTGCATTCTCACCAGCGCTCCTTCAAAAGCCAAAACAACAAGAGCCATCCGGCCAAGAACGACAGGCCGATTGAAAAGACGAAGCGGAGCGTTCCCGGCAGCGGCGTGTCGCGATCCTCGTCATTCATACACGTTGGCTTCCTTTCAGATCTGTAAAGTGCGTGCTGCGCCGCGAACGTCGATCCGGTTGATCACGTTTCGAACGCCGTGCAAACGGCTGACGACGTTTTGAGCGTCGACTCGTTGAAATTCCCAATCGACGCTCCCGCTTAGGGTCACGACCCCGCGCTCGACTTCGACTTGCAGCGTCTCGGGTAGGAACGCGTCCCACTGCAGCACGTTGGCGGCCGCTAGGGCAAGGTCCGTATCGCTGACGTGATGGGTGCCGGCGAGTTCAACTTCAATCTCGTTCGCGAGAGCACGGACGCCCGAAATCCGCTTGACGATTTCTTCAATCGCCCATTTCTCGGCAAAAGAACGGGCGGCGCCCGTGAGCGTTACTGCGCCGAGCTCGACCGCAATGCCGATCGCCCCTGCCTCGACCCGAGGATCGTCGTACAGCGCCTCCATGACGGCGGTGTGGATTTCTTTGTCGTCGCGTAGCCTCATCACAGCCTCCGTCCAAACGCTACCATCCTGCGCCGCCAGTCGCCGTGAAGAGGATGCGAAAAGGTCGGGAATAAGCACGCGCACATGCGCGCGATGGTGCTGCGGCAGCCGGCGCCCGCCGCTTCGGCCCCGCTCCGCCTGGAGTCGGCGGTCGATCCGGCGCCGGCGGCCGACGAGGTTCTGCTCCGGGTACGGGCTTGCGGGGTCTGTCGGACCGATCTGCATCTCGCCGAGGGCGACCTCGCACCGCACCGCGATCGCGTCGTACCCGGGCATCAGATCGTCGGCGACGTGATCGGCTGCGGCGCGTCCGTCAGCGGGGTTGGTACCGGAATGCGCGTTGGGGTAACGTGGCTCGGCGGCGTCGATGGAACGTGCTCGCAATGTCGGGCGGGACGCGAAAATCTCTGCGACCACCCGGTATTTACCGGGTACGATCGCGATGGCGGCTACGCCGAATATGTGACGGCGCGCGCGGATTTCGTCTTTCGCATTCCCGAGCAGCTCGACGACGTGCACGCGGCCCCGCTGCTCTGCGCCGGGACGATTGGCTTTCGATCCGCGCGCGTCGCGGAGGTCCAGCATGGGGAAGCGATCGGACTCTACGGATTCGGCGCGTCCGCCCACCTGCTATTGCCGCTGCTAAAAGCCTGGAATTGCCGGGTCTATGTGGCGACGCGCGGGGAACCGCATCGCGAGCTGGCGCAGCAGCTCGGCGCGGATTGGACGGGCGATGCGTTGGATCGGCCGCCGGTGGAGCTCGACCGGGCGATTACGTTTGCGCCGTCCGGTGGGGTGGTGGTCGCGGCGCTTTCCGCATTGCGCAAGGGCGGCGTGGTGGCGATCAATGCGATCCACCTCGACGGCATGCCCGCCTTCGATTACGATACTTTGCTGTGGGGCGAGCGTCAGATCCGCAGCGTGGCGAATCTCACGCGCGACGACGCTCGCGATTTCCTTCGCTTAGTGGCGCAAATCAAGTTGCGTCCGAACGTCGAGACGTTTCCGCTGCACCACGCAAACGCGGCGCTCGTGAAGCTGAAGTCAGATGCACTGAGCGCCGCGGCTGTGATCGTTCCTTAGTCGTGTCACCCTGAGGTGCGAGCGCGAAGCGCGAGCCTCGAAGGGTCACTTCACGCTCTGCGTCGGTAGCGTCCACCAAATCATGTAGCGCCACGCCGGCGTGCTGTTTTGCGCCATCCCGACCTCACCGTAGAGCATCAGAAAGCGCGCAATGTGGTAGTTCAGGTCGATGACGCCGTCTTGCGTGACGTTGCCCAAACCGTCGTTCATCCATTCCTTGCGCGCGCTGAACACGGCCTTGTCACCGATGGGTTCGTACAGTTCCACGGTCTGTCCGTGGCTGCTCGTCGGTCCGAGTGGATTACCGAGGGGATCGAATCCGGGATTCGCATCCTTCGTCATTTGATTGAAGGCGAAGATACCGGGAATCCCATTCTGCGGATCGCGCTGGACGTATTCCGTGACGTCGTAGTACTGATCTTGCGAACCCTCGGCCAGCGGGAACGTGCCGCGCCCTCCGAAGACGCCGACTTCGAGCGGCTGCACCGGATTGGCGTACGCGACTTTCCAATCCCACGTGCGGTCGGTGTCGTACGAGAAATCGCCGAGGCCTTGCCAGTCGTTCGTGTTGCCTTCATAGCCGGTTTCGAAGTCCAGCGATTTCTTGACGTATTTGAAAACCGGACCCCAACGATTCGCGCCGATCAGGTAAGGGTGCTCGCCGACGGTGATCGCGGGTACGCTGAATCCCGAAATATCCATCCACTGCGAGTACGGCGAGGGGCCGATCGTCGGCAGCTTCCCTAAGAAGAGATGACCGTCGCGGTGGAAGAGATTATTGTACGTGATCCAAAACGTGTCGAGCGGACCACCCGTTTGATTGTTCTGCAGGATCCACTGCTGCGCGTGATAGGTGAAGTCGTCATTTAACGCGCCGGCCGCGTGGATCGCGAGGTTTCCGAACTGCGTTTGGTGCGGCGCGGTCGAGCTTTGGGTATCGTAGTTGGCTTGCTCGCCGATCCAGAACGGCGACACCGAGTGTAGAACGTTCGAGTCGAGCGAGGCGTAGCCGGTACGTTGCACGTACCGGCCGTAGTCGTTGAGGGCGGGAACCTGGGTGTGACAGACGCTGCATTTCAGACCGTACGCTTGCGCAAAAATCGGCATCGCGGAGGCTGCTCCGCGCGCGAGCACGGTCATCGCTGCGATGGCGAGCGCGATGCGTACGAGTTTCATGCGCCGCCTTCTACCACTTTCACGGTGAGCGCCATGTTCGCGTGGCCTTGACCGCAGATCACGGCGCAGTGAATTACGAAGGTGCCGGCCTTCTTGGGCGTTACCTCGATCGAGACGAGTTTGTTCGGCGGAAGCGTGGTCGCCGGAATCCCGAGGTCGTCGGATTGAACGCCGTGCACGCCTTCAGTCGACGTGAAACGCAGCGTGGTCGTTTGACCGACGTGAAGGGTGATGGTGTTCGGAGTGAACTTCCAATTGGCGACGGCGACGTCGATGCTCGGATGCGCCCATGCCGGGCTGCCCGAAACCGCCGCCACCATTGCGAGGGCGAAGACGAATGCGAGTTTCTTCATGCTCTCTAGCGTAAGGACGCTCAGAGAACGAATGAAGAACCGCTCAGGAAGTCATGCGAGCGCCTTGAGAAGCGGTTGTGAAGTGTCACCCTGAGCTTGTCGAAGGGTGCGACGTTTGTGTCACCCGACGCGTGTCACCCTGTGCCGTGTCACCCTGAGGTGCGAGCGTCAGCGAGCCTCGAAGGGTCGAAGCGTTATTTCGTGCAGGCGACGTGAAAGGGCGTTTGTTTGCCTTTGGCTTTGTAGGTTGCGTCGACGGTGTATTTTTTCGACGCGAATGAGACCGTCGCCGGACCGTCGTCGGGATCGACCGGATAGGCGTCCGTCCAGGTCGACGTCGATGCCGAGGCCGGCGCGGTGCTCTTCACGACGCTGTAGTCCCCGAGCGAACTGACGCTGGCGTTGATCCACACCTTGCCCTTCGGATCGTATCCGAAGTAGTCGACGGTCTTATGCGCCGGCTGATCGCCGATCGCCGGGATGTCGGACGTGAATTGAATCCAGGGTCCCCACTTGATCGCCGTTTCCTTATAATGCTGAACGACGTTGCCGTTGACGCTCGTGCAGGTCCACGTTCCAACCAGCGCGCCGAGGTCGGCCGGGTCGGAATGGTTGGCTGCGGGAGCGGCCCCCAACGCTATCGTCGCAAGCAGTGCTGCGAATGCCGTCACGGCACGGTTCATTAGAGGTTTCCTTCCCCCTGAACGCGGCGGCGCCTTCCTGAAACGTCGTTAGCGCATTCGCCGGGTTCCGGTCGAGCTAACTGTATCCCGTACTCATTGAGTCGCGAGTAGGCGTCCCGCCCAAACCGTGGTACGTTTTTCTCTGCCAAAGATCGCACTGTGAAGATAGGAGAAAACCATGCACGCTTATTGGATGTTGTTCGCCGCGGTAATTCTTACGTTAGCCGCGCTCACACCACAGGGGCTCTGCAGAAACAGCTGCCCGCCACGCCAAACGGTGACTACGCAGGGACCGTGTCACCATTCATGCCCGCCTCGGTAGGTAGAACTCCAACCTATGACGTTGGTCGGCCGTATTCCTGACTTTTTCACCGAATACGCCCGACGGTGTGCAACCATGCGGATGAACGGAGGTCCGCATGGTTCCGCATCACAACCCGATCGTTTCATGGACGACGAGCGAACCCGGACGGTACGTGCAGATTGCACTCGGTGCAGTGTTGATGCTGCTCGCTATCTTCCTTTTTCGCGACGAGCTGGAATTTTTTTCGTTCGTCCTTGGTGCCGTTCTGATTGGGGCCGGCCTTTTGAACCTTTGCCTTTTTGCGCCGCTTTTCGGAGAGTCGATCGCTCCTTGGCGTTCTAAGGGCACGTGGATGTGATCTGAATAATTCCGGGAAGGGTATCCGGCTGTTTCGTGGGATGGGCGAGCGCGTCG
>JAFAIW010000052.1 GCA_019236495.1 Vulcanimicrobiota bacterium
AACATTTGGCGCGGAATCAATTCTTTCAGGCGCTCCGCGAGCGCCCGCCCTCGCACCGGGGCCTTCTCCCGCGCGACGATGAACGAGAGCGCGTCGACGGGCTCGCTATTCAAGAGAATTTCGAGCTTGACGAGGTCCCCTTCGCGATATCCGATCACGTCGTAGTCGAGCGAAGCGTAACCCTTGGTGCGCGACTTCAGCTGGTCGAAAAAGTCGACGATCACCTCGATCAGCGGCAGCTCGTAGGTGAGAATCACGCGGCCGTCGTGCATGTATTCCATGTTGTCGAGGGTTCCGCGCCGGGCTTGCGTGATTTCCATGATCGCGCCCACGTAGTCGGGCGGCGTCATGATCGTCGCTTTGACGAACGGTTCCTCGATCTTGTCGATGTAGTTCGAAGGCGGCAGCCGCGACGGGTTATCGATCAGCTCGACCGTGCCGTCGGTTTTGGTTACACGGAACACGACCGACGGCGACGTCGCAATCAGGTCGAGGTCGTAGTTGCGCTCGAGTCGCTCCTGCACGATTTCCATGTGCAGCAACCCGAGAAATCCACACCGAAAGCCGAAGCCGAGCGCCACGGACGTTTCCGGCTCGTATACCAGCGAAGCATCGTTCAGCTTGAGCTTTTCGAGGGCATCGCGCAAGTCGGAATACTCCACGCCTTCGTTCGGATACAGCCCGCAATAGACCATCGGGACGGCTTTGCGGTAACCGGGCAGCGGAACGTGCGCGGGCTTGCTCGACGCGGTGATCGTGTCTCCAACGTCGATATCGTGCAACGACTTGATATTCGCGATGACGTAGCCGACGTTTCCGATTTGGAGTGCCTCGGTCGGTCGCATTTGCGGGCTGAAGACGCCGACCTCGGTGCACTCGTACGAACGCTCGTGCGCCATCGACATATACCGCATCCCGGGCTTCAGTTCGCCGTCCACCACGCGCACGTACGAAACCACGCCGCGATACGCGTCGAATTGCGCATCGAACACCAGCGCTCGCAGATGGTCGCGGCTACCCTTCGGCGGCGGGATTCGCGTGACGATCGCCTCCAAGATCTGGTCGATTCCGATGCCGTTCTTGGCACTTGCCAGAATGCAGTCGTCTTTGTCGATGATGAGGAGCTCTTCGATTTCGCCCATCACGCGCTCCGGGTCGGCGGCGGGCAGATCGATTTTGTTGATGACGGGGACGATCGCGAGATCGTGTTCGAGCGCCAGGTGGTAGTTTGCGAGGGTTTGCGCTTCGATGCCCTGGGCCGCATCGACGATCAGGATGGCGCCCTCGCAGGCGGCCAGCGACCGCGATACCTCATACGAGAAATCGACGTGCCCGGGCGTGTCGATCAGGTTGAGCTCGTAGAGCTCTCCGTCACGAGCCCGGTATCCCAGCGTAACGGGATGCATCTTGATCGTTATGCCGCGCTCTCGCTCCAAGTCCATCGCGTCCAACATTTGTTCCGAGAGCTCGCGCTGTTCGATCGTCTTCGTGACCTCCAGAAGGCGATCCGACAGCGTGGTTTTCCCGTGGTCGATGTGGGCAATGATGCAGAAGTTGCGAACGTGGGCAGCGGTTTCTTTCAATAGTAACAAGCCGTGGGCACGATCGCTCTCGCGAGGACCTGTACGAGTATCAAAACGACCAAGAACGCGAGATCGAAGCCGCCGATCGGCGGAATGACGCGACGCACCGGCAAGAGCACGGGTTCGATGACCATTGCGAGATAGTCGCTCCAGCGGCCACGCATGCTCGGGATCCACGAGACGACGGCGTAGAGGAGCATGGCGACCCAGTACACTTCTAACGCGTAGCGAGCGAGTACGGCGAGATAACAGACGGCTGGCACGCCGCCTCCGTTTCTATGGAAGAGAGGCGAGAACTTTCGGCGGAACTCCGTCGAGGTACGGGGTTGGGTCGATCGGCGCGCCATCGAGCATGATTTGATAGTGCAGATGCGGGCCCGTCGAAAAACCCGTCGAACCCACGAGCCCGATCGGCTGGCCTTTGACGACGCTCTCTCCGGCGGAAACGCCCGCAGACGAGAGGTGCGCGTACCAGGTGTGGTACCCATTTCCGTGATCGATGTCGACCTTGAGGCCATAGCCGCCGTCGTATTGCGCGCTGGAGACGACTCCGGCAGCCGCCGCACGCACCGTTTCGCCGTAGTCGGCGCCCAGATCGACGCCCGGATGGAATTCCGCGTCGGGCGCGCTGCGGTAGCAGTAACAACCGATGACGGGCGCGCCGTCCACCGGATCGATCGAGGGAATCGCCGCGATCATGCGCTCTCTCGCCATGGCTTCGACCCGGCGGAGATTGAGGATGCGTAACGTCAGTCGGTGCAGCGCATTCGTTTGTGCCAGCGTCGTTGTCGACGCGTCGCCGAGCGCGCTCAAACGGCGCTCCAGGCTGGCGGCATCCCGGCCGAAACCGGTGTGCTCGTCGATGCGGCTGGTCTTTTCGCGATGCCGCGGGGGCGCAGGCTCGTTCGTCTTTACCCCGATCAGCTGTTGAATTTGGAGATTTTGCTTCTGCATCCGCTGCAGCTGGCTGCGAATCTGACGAGCCTGGTCGTCGATGGCCTGGAGCTGGGCACGCTGCGCCGTCGTGAGGTTCTGAAGAGCGCGGACCTGCGCGTGGGCTTCATACAGTTGCACGACATGCACGCCGAGCGCCCCGAAGATCGCAAGGGCGAGCGCCGCCACGCCGCCGACGATGTGACGCTTGGTCACCTCGAAACGATGGATCGCATCCCCGCGATGGGGAACGATTTTGATGAAATACCGGTCCTTCAGCTTCCCTATCATGCGTTCTCACCGCGCGCTTGCTCGATCGCGCGCAGCTCCTCCTTCGAAGCATCCTGCAGCGGCTTGTATGCCCGAACCGCTTTGCCGAACGTCCGAGTGTCCTCGCGAGAAAAGATGCTGCTCAACACCACGCCGTCACCCTCTCTATTGAGGAGTGCCAGCGCATACGAAAGTTCCGAACCGGTATCCGTGAAAGCGTTGAATCGAATGAACCCAACGCGGGCGAGGTCGGTCCGGGAGACGCGTTCGAGTTCTTGCAACCGCTGCTCGACCCTCTCGCTGCGGGTTTCCGTAGCGGCCGCGGCCTTCTCTAAGGAAGAGAGCCGGCCGGCCCCCGGGGTTTCCCCGGCCCCGAGGATCGTATCGTGCGCGCTGCTGGTCCGCCGCAAACGCCGAAGCGACGGGCCTACGGCCACCAGATGGTAGAGCGCGAGAGCCAGAAGCGCTCCCGCAAAAGCGGCGATCGCCGCGATCGTACTTGATTCCATGCGAAAAGAAGGAACCACGGTGGAGGTCAGGTGGTTCACGGCACCCGTAAGGGCTCGCTTACCGTTGCTACCTTCCGGTCCTGGCGGGGTTCACGAGGTTACGCCGCGTGAAGCCCGACCCCCATCATGGCTCGCACAATGATAGCACAGGGGACCGCGGCCGGAGCAAGCTGCTTTTCGCGCAAGGACGACCCTGCCACAAAGATGCCACTTTCGCACGCGAAACAGGACGGCAACTTCGCTCGTTAAACCTCCTGTCCGCCGAGGAGGTCGTCGATCGCGATGTTGTTTCGAGTTTTCTTTGTGCTTGCAGTGTGCGCGTTTTGCGCGATTCCAGCCCCCGCTGCGGCCTCGTCCGCTCTGGACGCGTATCAGTGGAACCTCACCGGTTCGCAAATCGCAGGGAACTGCAAACGCGAAATTGCGACCGCGGACAAAGCGATTGGCCGAGTTCTCGCTCGCAAGGGGCCCCGCACGTTTGCCAACACGCTCTTGCCGATCGAAGACGCGGGCGCGGACTTGAACGACAAGACCCTCGTCGAATCGTTCCTCTTCACCATCTCCAGCGATAAGGAAACGCGTGCCGCGTCGCTGCAATGCAACACCGACGAAAGCAATTTCCAAACCGCGCTGCAGGCGCGTCCCGATCTGTACGCCGCGCTCGTCGCCGTGCAGAAGAGCAACACCGCCTCCAACGTTTACCAGCGTAAGCTTCTCGATCTCTGGATCACCGCGGTCCGCCGCTCGGGTGCGGGCCTACCCTCAGCGCAACGGGCCGAGTTCGTCAAGCTCGAAGACAAGCTGACCGACGACCAAAATAAATTCAGCGATACGCTCGGCAGCGATCAAACCACCATCTCGATCGGTGGCGCGCAGGTCGCCGGCTTGCCCGCGCATTTCGTCGCGACGTTGACCAAGAATGCGGACGGATCGTACACCGTTCCGGTCAATGAAAGCACGATCCAGCAATTCATGTCGAACGCTCAGGACGAGGCGGCCCGCAAGACCTTCTACGTAGCATACAATCTACGGGGCGGCCAGGGGAACGTCGCCCTGTTGCAAGACGCGATCGCCGTGCGCGACCGCCTCGCCCACTTGATGGGCTACGAAAATTGGGCTTCGTTCGTCTTGGCGGACCGCATGGCCGAATCGCCGGCGCGCGTCTACAAGTTCCTCGACGATCTGGATGCGAAGATTCTTCCGAAGGCCAACGACGACATTCAAACGCTGCTGGCCCTCAAACGCACCGAAACGAAAAACCCGAATGCGACCTGGAACCCCTGGGACTACGCGTACTACAACAACATTCTGAACAAGACGCAGTACGCCGTCGACGAGGAGGCTATCCGGCAATATTTTCCGGTGCAGCACGTGGTCGACGCGGTCCTGAACATCTACCACACGCTCCTCGGGATCACGTTCACCAAGGTGGACAACCCTAACGTTTGGAGTCCGGACGTTATCGTCTACAACGTCAGCGATACGAAAACCGGGAAGTTCATTGGGACGACGGCGTTCGATCTCTACCCGCGGCCGGGCAAGTTTAGCCACTTCGCGAACTTTCCGATTTTGCCGGTACGTTTGATGCCGGATGGGGCGTTTCGGCCGCCGCTCTCGGTGATCGTGGGAAATTGGCCCAAGCCCGCCGCCGGCCAGCCGGCGTTGCTCAGCCACGACGACGTGGTCACGTTCTTTCACGAATTCGGACACAATTTGGCGGCGCTGCTCACCGTGGCGCCGTACGAAACGCTGAGCAGCGGCTTCCGCTGGGATTTCGTCGAGGCGCCTTCGCAAATGCTCGAGAACTTCATGTGGCAGCCCTCGGTGCTGAAACAAGTGAGCTCGAACGTAACGACCGGAGATCCACTTCCCGACGACTTGATTTCCAAGATGGTCGCGGCGCGTTACGTCGACTACGCGTACGATACGACGCGCCAGATCATGCTCGCGACGATCGATCTCGACTATCACACGAGCGGCCCAACCGTCGACACGACCGCGGTATGGGCAAAAGTTGCGCACGACGAAACCCCCGTTCCGATGTATCCGGGGATCTTGCCGCAGGCGGGGTTCGGTCATTTGATGGGCGGTTACGATGCCGGCTACTACGGCTATCTCTGGTCGAAGGTGTACGCGCAAGATATGTTTACCGCGTTCGCGCAAGCGGGGTTGGAAAATCCGGTGGTCGGCATGCGGTATCGTAAAGACATCCTCCAGCCGGCGCGCACGCTCGAGCCGGACGTCGAGATCCGGAACTTTCTCGGTCGGCCGATGAGTCCTGAGGCGTTCTACCGTGAGTTCGGCATCGACGTGACCTCCGCGCAACGCTGATGCGCGTCGCGTGTGCGGGGCTGGTCGTGCTGCTCTGCACGCTCGCGCCAAGCGGCGCGCGGGCCGCATTCACGCTGGAAAGCACGACGTTCGCACCGGGCGCAACCTTACCGCTCGCCGCGGTATTTCCGGGATGCCACGGCAAGAACGTTTCACCCGAGCTGCATTGGAGCGGTGCTCCGTCGCGCACGCTCAGCTATGTCCTCACGATGTACGATCCGGACGCCGCCGGGGGATGGTGGCATTGGGAGCTGGCGGATATTCCTGCATCCGCGCACGGGTTACGTGAGGGTGGGACGTCCGGCATTGCGTTGACGAACTCGTTCGGCCATCGGGCGTACGACGGTCCTTGCCCGCCGCTCGGCAAAGTGCACCGCTACGTGTTCACGCTGTATGCGCTTTCACTGGCGACCATCGGTTCGGAGGCGTCTTGGGATGGGCCGCAATTGTTGGAACATCTCGTGCGCGGCATCGTGCTCGGTCACGCGACGCTGGTGGGGCGCTACAAAACCTAAGCCGCTTAGCCCTTGACGCCGCCCGCGCGGCGCTTGCCGTCGCCCAGAAGGGCGTGCGCGATCTGCAAGCTCGCCGCGATCGTCGCTCGCGCTCCCGCGGCGGATTGACGCGCGAACGTCGCGCCGTCCAGCGCTTTTCGGAACGCCGACTCGAGCTCGCGCGTCTCGGCGGCCGCGACGGCCGGTTGGTCGGCCCCGTGTACTTCACGATATCGTTTGGCGAACGCCAGCAGGGCTACGCCGTCGGAGAACCGAGAGACGCGCAGCGCGATGCGCGAAAACGTCTCCATCGCCAGCGCAACCTGCGCGAAATCGTGCGTACGACGGGCGACCGCAAGGCCTTTTTTCAGGGCTTGGACCGATTCGTGCAGGTTACCGCGGTGCAGTTCCAAGCGGGCGAGGACGATCAACCCCGAGGCTAAGAGCGCGTCCATTTCCAGCTCGCGCGCCAGCTTGAGCGAGCGGGCGCAGAAATCTATCGCGCGTTCGACGTCACCGAGGTACCACTCCGCGGTTGCCAAATTCGAAAGCGCCACCGCTTCGCTTTCGCGATCGCCGAGATCTGCGCTGAGCTGCAGGCATTCCCGGAAGATTTCTCCCGCCTTCGCGTAGTCTCCACGACTTTCTATGGCCAGCGTTCCGAGATTGCCGAGCGTATAGGCGAGATCGCGTTTGTTCCCGATTGCGCGCTGAAGTTCGAGGCATTCTTGGAAGGTCGTCTCGGCTTCATCCAACGCACCGCGTGCGTGTAGCGCGACCGCGAGCCCATTTTGAGCTTGACCGAGGCCGGCAAGATCGCCGAGGTCGCGGTAGAGGACTACTGCCTCGCGCGCGCTCTCTTCCATCGCGCGCGATTCGCCCTCGAAGTAGCGCAAGCGCATATTCGTGCGATGAAGTTTGACGCGATGTTCGGGGGGAATCGCTTCGCCGAACGCCAGAACGCGATCGACCCAAGAACGTCCCTCACGCACTTGATTGCGCGCCAGCCAAAGCGCGTCCATCGCACTCGTCAACGCGATTGCCAGCGCATATTCGCGCGCGTCGGTGGCCCAGCTCAGGGCCGCCCGCAAATTCGGATACTCGAGCTCGAGTGCGGCCGCCGTCTCATCGTTGCCCCCCGCGTCACCCTGCGATTCGGCCGCCTGTGCGAGCGCCGCGAAATACTCTGCGTGACGGCGCTTCGAACGGTTCAAATCGCCGGACTCGCGCAGCCGCCG
>JAFAIW010000108.1 GCA_019236495.1 Vulcanimicrobiota bacterium
TCGCTCAGCGTCAGCAGCGCGTGATAATAATTCCAGTGGCGGGCGCCGTAAAGCGCGATCCCTTCGGCTGCATAGTTCTTATATTCTTTGACGACCTTCGCATCGATGTTCAAATCTTGCGGCTTGTCGGCGAAGATGTCGATTTGCGCTGAAGCACTTCCGTTGCTCCACTGGTCGATTCGTTTCGAGTAGCGGCCCATATCGAGCGGACTGTCGACCAGCGTTTCGAGCGACACCGTTCCGAAGTCGACGCGGTCGCCGTTCTGTCGCGGATCCGGCAATGCGGTTCCGTACTTCCAGCCGGCCGGCAAAATCACGCTTGGCTTGGCGAACACGTCGGTATTGTGCGTGTCGGCTTGATAGAGGATGTAGCGATTCCAATTGACGATCGCGACGTTTTTCGTCGCCATCACGTCCTCGGGCGCGTTGATGATGCCCGTGAACTCGACGTCGATCTGCGAAACGCCGCTCGGGACGGTGAGATGAAAGGCGTACAAATCGACTTGATCGCGCTGCCACGCCAGGGCGTGGCCGCCGGCGCTGACGCGCAGTTGCGAGAGCACGCGGAGCGGGCCCGTCGGACCGTGCTCGCCCGGAATCCACTTCGGATACACCAGCGTGAACGGTCCCGGCCGCGCCGGAATCGTCATGCGTACGTACATTAATCCGCGCGGCGCCTGTCTGGCGTCGAGCACGACGGTCATCGGATTCGCCTCGTTCGCAGGCGAAGCGGCAAACTCGTCGGCGGCTGCCGCCGGCAGCATCCATACCGCTCCGGCGGCGAGCAATGCGAAAAATATTCGTGCCATAAAGCTGCCGTTCGCGTCCGGCAGCAGCTTTCCTCACCGCATAGGGCAAGCTAGGCGGTGGCGGCGGCAGTGACCTCCGCGGTCGCGTGCCGTTGTGCGTTGGCGAGGCGATCGATCAGCACCGGACAGTGCGAACCACGCATGACCGCTTCGGCGACGCTGCCCATCACGACGCGCGCGATTCCCGTACGGCCGTGACTGCCCATGACGATCAGGTCGACGTCATGCTCGCGCGCGCAGCGAAGGATTTGCTCCGGTGGAAATCCCGAAAGCAAATGCGTCGTGGCAGGCCGCGCTGCGTTTTTCGTGAGGCGCTCGAGCACCGCTTGCCCGTCGTCTTCGAGTGCTTCGATGGCCGGCTCCACGGCGGTGCCGGGGAAGCCCAGAAGCGAGGCAACGCGCGCCAAGTCGACGACGTAACACACCGTGAGCTTGGCATCGAGCTTGGCGGCCAACTCCTCGCCGATCGCGGCGGCATGATCCGCAAAATCGGACCCATCGTGGGCAACGAGCACATGTTTGAACATCGTCTATCCTCCGAGTGCATGCTATCGCGTAGCCGCGACGGCCCTGAGAAGAACTGACGAAAGTCGGCAGGGCTTTTTCCTGCCGGACCCAAATGCCCCCAGGTTCCCGGCCGGGCAGCACGCCCCGTGAGCCGGGCTTCATTCTGTAAGGAAGAGTTCTCGCGTTGAAGATCGTCGTGACGGTCAAGCTCGTTCCGGACGTGAACGCCGAAAAACGAATCGATCCCGCGACCCGGCGCCTGGTTCGCACGGGCGTCGACACCGTTTTGAACCCATACGACGAGTACGCCATCGAAGCCGCGCTCCAGCTCAAAGAAAAGCTCGGCGAAGGTACGACCGTCACCGTGTTTTCGATGGCTCCCGAAAGTGGTAAGGAGACGGTGCGCAAGGCCCTGGCCATGGGCGCCGACGACGCGGTGATGCTGACCGACGCTGGGCTCGAAGGCTCCGACGTCTGGGACACGGCATTCGCGCTCGCGCAGGGCCTGAAGAAGCACGGCTTCGATCTGGTCATCTGCGGCAGCTTGAGCGACGACGGCAGCACCGGCGGCGTTCCCGGCGCGATCGCGGAATATCTCGGCGTTCCCGGATTTACCAACGCGCGTCACCTCGACGTTGCCGACGGCCGCCTGCGCGTGCAGCGCGAAACGGACAACGGCTATCAAACGGTAAGCGGTCCGCTGCCTGCGCTCGTCAGCGTGACGATGGCGGTGGGCGAGCCACGCTACGCGTCGCTCAAAGGCATCATGGGCGCCAAGAAAAAGACGATTGCCGTCCAGACGCCTGCCGATGCCGGCATCGCGCAGCCGCTCGGCGCGAGCGGCGCCAAAACGGAACTGCTCGAGTTCGCGCCGCCGCCGGCGCGTTCGAAGGCTCGCGTCGTGACGGCTGAAGACGGCCCCTCCGGCGCCGCCGCGATCTTCGAATTCCTCAAAGAAAAGAAACTCGCGTGATGCAGAGCGTCATCGTCGTCGTCGAACACAAGAAGGGTCATACGCGCAAAGTGACCTTCGAGTTGGCCACGCGCGCGCGAAAACTGGCCGATGCGCTCGGCGGAAAAGCACATGCGGTGGTGCTGGGTGCGGGAGCGGCGGCGCTGGGCGAGCAGCTCAAGCAGTATCCGCTCGACCTCGTGCACGTTTCGGAAGATGCCGACGTCGATCGCTATCTCGTCGATCCCACGATCGATTATGTCGACGCGGTCGCAAAGAGCGCCGGTCCGTCGCTGATCCTGACGGCCAATACGATGTTCGGCCGCGACGTTGCGGGCCGCTTGATCGCGCGGCTTTCAGCGGGCTACAACGCCGATGCGACCGACGTGCGCGTCGAGGGCGGCCAAGTGCGCGTCATCGCGCCGAAGCTCGGGGGCGCAACGATGACCACGTCGGCCTTCAAGAATTGCGACTACGGCGTCGTCACGGTTCGCCCGAACGCTTTTGCGGCGGCGCCCGGCGGCGCGGCGCAGGTCGTCGAGCTGGCGAAGCCGGCCGGCAAAACCTACACGATGGTCGTGGAAGAGGAAGTCGAGGAAGCCTCCGGCGAGATCGGCCTCGAGGAGGCGGCCGTGGTCATAAGCGGCGGCCGCGGGCTCGGCGGCCCGGAACCGTTCACGACGCTGCTGAAGCCCTTAGCCGACGCCCTCGGCGGCGCGGTCGGGGCGACGCGCGCGGCGGCGGATGCGGGTTGGGTTCCCTACAGCCTGCAGATCGGACAGACGGGAAAGACGGTCAGCCCGCAGCTCTACGTCGCGGTCGGCATCTCCGGAGCCATTCAGCACAAGGTCGGCATGCGCACGGCTGGTACGATTGTCGCGATCAATAAGGACCCCGGGGTCCCGATCGCCGAGTTCGCGGACCTGCTCGTGGTCGGCGATCTCTTCAAAATCATCCCCGAGCTCACCAAGATGGTGCACGACGCCAAAGCGGCCCACGTTTAGAAACAAAAGGGCGCGCTCCGGCGTTAGCAAGCGTAGAAATTCTACAGTAAGGAAAACAAGAGTCTTGAAACGTTCGTTCCTTTGGGCTCTCGCACTCGCGATGGCCGTCTCCGTATTGGGCACCGGCATGCGCGTCGACGCAAAGCCCGCCAAGGCCACTCCGGCCCCCTCGGCTTCACCGTCCGCGGAACCAACCGCCACGCCGGAGCCTCCCGATAAGGCCATCCCGCGGTTGCTCGACAAGCTCAAAGCGGATCCAAACGATACGGACGCGATGGTCGACCTCTCGCAGCAGTATCTTTCGGTCGGCCGGGCCGATCTGGCGGTCGTGCTGACGACGAAGTTGCTGCAGCTCGGCAAGAAGACCGCGCAAGTGTATTTCCTCGACGGCTTGGCCAACGAAGAGCTCAACCGCATCCCGCAATCGATTTACGATTACGAGCAAGCGAGCAATCTCGACCCCACGAACGTCGGAGTTTTGGGCGCGCTTACGCAGGCGTATCTCAAAACGAATCGTTACGCCGACGCGGAACGCGTGGCGAAACGCTCGGTGACGTTCAATAAGGACGACAAACGCGCGTTCATCAACTACGGTCTTGTGTTGGCGACCGAAGGAAAATACGACGATGCCCGCGCGCAGCTCCAGGTAGCGGTCAACATGGACAAGACCGACCCGCTGCCGTTGTTGCAAATCGCGCAAACGTATTTCAGCCAGAACAACTATCCGCAAACCATCGCCTATATCGATCAGGCCATCGCGGTGGATCCCCACAATCTGCAAGCCTTCATGTTCAAGGGCGACGTCTACGCGAAGCAGCACGACATCGTTAACGCGCTGGCCGCGTACGAGCAGGCCGTGACGGTCGCAACCGACGACGACACGCGCGCCGGCATCGTCGATAAGGAAGCCGCCTTCCTGGCGCAAGAGAAGAAGAACGATCAGGCGGAAGCCACGTTCCAGCGCGCCATCACGGCCTACCCGGCCGTCATGATGACGCACGTGACGTTCGGCGACTACTGGGCCTCCATAAATCAGCCGCAGCGCGCCGTCGACCAGTGGACGCAAGGTTTGGGTCCGAACAAAGACACGGGTGCGGCGCTCATCCGCTTGGGTGAATTCAACTTGCGCAACGACCATGCGACGCAAGCGATCGAATATCTGCGGCGCTTGACCGAAGTGCAGCCCGATCCGCAATCGTTCGCGTTGCTCGGGCAGGCGTACACGTTTACCCACGACTATCGCGACGCGCGCGACGCCTGCATCAAATCGTACCAAGCCGGGCCGACGCCGGATGCGCTCGGCTGCATCGCGGGCGCCGACTTCGAGCTGAAGAACTACAAGGAATCCGCAGCGATCTTCGACACGCTCGAAAGTCACGCGCGCGGCTACACCGATTCGAATCCGCAGCTCCTGTTCGTCGAAGGCAAAGTCTACGAGCAGACCAATCAGAAGAGCAAAGCGGTCGCTTCGTACAAGCGTCTCTTGGTTCGCATCAAGCCGGGTACCCCGGACTACAAGAAGATCCAAGCGATGATTGCAGCGCTCGACAAGCCGGCTCCGGCGAAGAAGACGGATCCCAAAACGAAGCACGGATAGCGTTCGTGCGGCTCGTCTACGACGAGATCTACGGCGACCATCTCCGCGGGATTCCGCATGCGGAATCACCGGATCGCGTGGAGATGGTCGCTGCGTTTTTGCAGGAGAGCGGACGATTCGACGACGTCGTGAAGCCGCGCTCCGCCACCGATGAGGAAATTGAACGCGCGCATACGCCGGAGTATCTGGCGCGCGTCAAGTCGGAGATCGACGCCTTGCGCGGCGTCGCTGCGTATCTGTCGACCGGCGATACGGTCGTCGATCGCCGCTCGCTTCACGTTGCAAAGCGCGCTGCCGGCGGGGCAATTGCCGCGGTCGAGGCGACCGCCTCCGACAACCGCCCGAGCTTCGCGCTGATTCGCCCGCCCGGCCATCACGCCGAATCGCGGCGCGGCATGGGATTTTGTGTTTTCAACAACGCCGCGATCGCGGCGCGCGCCTTTCAGGCCGCGCAAGGCGGACGAGTGCTGATCGTGGATTTCGATTACCATCACGGCAACGGCACGCAAGAGCTCTCGGGCCGCGGCATTTCGTACGTGTCGACGCACGCCTATCCCGCGTATCCGGGCACGGGGAGTGCCGACGAAAACGAACGCACGGGCGAAGATTTGATTGCAAACGTTCCACTGCCCACGCACGACTTCGGAACGGAAGCGTTCTTGGCGGTGTGGAAGCAGCTCTTGCCGCTGGCGGCCGCGGCCGTGCGGCCGAGTTTGATCGTCGCGAGCGCGGGCTTCGACTACGTTGCGAAAGATCCGGTGGGAGATTTGGGCGTCGCCTGGAGCGCAGCCACGCCGCTCGCGCTACTGGTGGCCGACACCGCGGCGGAATATTGCGACGGCCGCGCGGTCTTTTTGCTCGAAGGCGGCTACAACATCGCGGCGCTGCAAGAGTCGGTGGCGCGCGTCATCGACGCTTTCGATCGGCCTTCGGAAGTAACGACGTCGAATGCCGAACCCGCGGCAATTCCGCAGGCGCAGGCGCGCATTCTCGAACGCGTCGCCGCTGCGGCCGATGGATAGCTAGGGTGTAACCGATTCGGCGATGCGCGTCATTTCTTGACGCGAGAGATCGCCGACGAGTGCGAAGTGCAGGCCGGAGCGCTCCCACGTCATGAGTAACGTCGGACCGTCTTCCACGTAGCGCGCGTCGTGGCTTTCGACGGTGGTTTGATGGACCGTGAAGCGGCTGAGATCGGCGGTGGCGCCGCGCGCGTTTTCAAAGAGCGAGAGCGTCCGGATGCCGTCGGAGTAGAGCAGGTGCATGCTGCGAACGCCTTTGATTTCGCTGACGTCACCCGAGATCGGCTGAAAGCCCTCGGGGAGATACTTCGGACCGACCGCATTGAAGCCGGCCGCGCGCGCGACGGCGTCGATGTCGTTGGAGGGCAGTTCGTGATCCATGCCGCGCAACGTCGCGAAGCCCTGTTCCTTCGGTACGTTGAAGAATTGCGCCGGGAGGTTCGAGGTGTAGCTGATCTGATCGTAGCGCATCGCGCTGATCACCGCGCCGTCGCTGGCATAGGCTTGACGTTCGAGCACGAGGTGCGTCTCTTTGTCGATCCACACGCGCATGCACATTTGCCCGGTGTGCCGGTTGATCAACATGAAGCCCAGCGTTTTCCGTCCCGCGACTTCTTCAGCGGGCGCGGGAACGATGCGATAGTTCGACGAGAGCAACGCGAAATTGTCGTCGAGCGCCACTTCGTCTTCCAGCGTGTCGTCGTTGGAAACGATGATGCGGTGGTGGCGCACGTCGAGATCGTAGGACGTGGTTGCACGCGTGATGATCGAGTCGCCGTAGAGCGCCTGCGGCGCGAGATACCAGCGACGCGTCAAATTCGGGGAGCGATGCTCGACGCGATAAATCGAAGCGTGCGAATTGGCGCTGCCGTATTCCACGCTTTCGACTTGACCCGCGTACGAGAGATGCCGCGGGGCGCTGGCGGCGTCGCGCAGCACCGACTCGGCGTCTTGCGCTTGCGCTGCGCCGGTCAAGGTGAAGGCCAGCGCGAGCGTCGCGAGGGCTTTACCGTGCATCCGCCGTGTACACGACCGGAACGGCGACAACGGCCGTCTGGTCGCTCGCCGGAATGGTTTCGAATTGCGCGCTTGCAGCCGAACCGCGATCCGCAAACGGAATCGTGCCGTTCATCGCGGCGTGGTCGGCAAAATAGTACGCCGCGTCGATCGACGGGCTTGCAACCCCGTTGTGCAACGTCACCGGAATGAGCACCAGTGCCGCGACGAGCGCGGCCGCCGCCAGCGCATAAGCTGGGCGGAAGAGGGCGCGCACGCGTTCCAGCGGCGTAGGTGCGCTGTTTCGCACCGTTTCCCAAATGCGTGCTTTGACGATCGAGGGCAGCTCGCGTTCGTCGGCCGCCGCCTCGCGGCGCAGCAACTCGGAGATTTGCGTTTCCGCCAAGTATGCCGAACGGCACTCGGAGCACGCATCGATGTGTGCGTAGATGAGCGCGTCCTCCTCGGGGGAGAGCGCGTCGTGGAGATAGTCGATCAGTTTTTCGTGCGTCAGGTGCGTCATCATGGTTTCAGTTTGTTTTCTTGTAAGGTTCGATAGAGAAGCCGCCGGAGCAGCGCTCGAGCGCGGTGCAAGCGCGAACGAACCGTTCCGATGGAGCAACCCATGATCTCTGCGATCTCCTGGTAGCTGTACTCCTCGATATCCGCGAGAACGATCACTTGCCGCTGGTCCGTCGAGAGCATCTCGAGCGCGCGCGACAGCGGTTCGCTGAGCTGCGCGTCGACGAGATCGTCGATCGGGGTGACCGCCAGCGGGCGGTCCCCGCCGAACTCCTGCGGTGCGTTGTCCTCCGGTATCTCCTCATGGAAACGTCCTTTTTTGCGCCGAAGTTCGTCGCGGTGAAGATTTGTCACGATCCGGTAGACCCACGATAGAAACGAGGTCCCCGGTACGAAGCTCTTCCACGCCCGGTAGACCCGAACGAACGCTTCCTGAGTCAGGTCGCGCGCGTCGGCCTCGTTCCGCGTCAGGCGGAAGGCGAAGTTGTAGGTTGCCTTGCCGTACTGTTCGATCGCCCGCTCCAAGAAGGCCGTCTGCTCGGGGGTGGGCGGCTCGATCGGTCGTCGCGATGCTCCCATGGCTTTCGCGTCCTTATTTCCAACGGCGGCGGGTGCCTCCGACCTCGAGGCTTGCCGAAGGCCCGCGCCGGCTGGTAAATTAGGTTTACCTAACTCATGAAATTGTCGCACCTTATAGCCTTAGCGATGTTGTTCTTTGCGGCGGGAGTGCCCGCGTTTGCCGACGTCGACGAGGGCCCGGCCGCCAACGCGAGCACGCTCGGCCTCCAGCCCCTGCGCGGGCCGATCACGGCCGCTACTCCGGCGCCGGGCGAACCGCGCGCGATCCCCCGCCCCGACGGGAGCATGCAGGCCGTGCCGGTCGTGCGTGGACGCACGAAAACGTTTGCGATCTTCGAGCGCCCTGCGCCCTGGACGCTCAAGCCCGGGCTCACCGTCATGGCCAATACCTATAACGGCGTCGTTCCGGGTCCCGTGATTGTGGTGGACCAAGGCGACGAGGTTGTCATCGACTATCACAACGACGGAGCCGTTGCGGATTCGATCCACCTGCACGGGATTCACGACATTCCCGTGAGCATGGACGGTGTCGCCGGAATCTCGCAGCCGCTCGTTGCGCCGGGCGAAACGTTCACCTATCGATTCAAAGCCGATCAGCCCGGCACGTTCATCTACCATACGCACGATAACGAAGCGATGCTCAACTCCGGCTTGTACGGCGCAATCCTCGTGCTTCCCGCGCATCCGCGCGCGTACGAACGCGGTCTCGGCGGAGATTTTCTCGAGCTCATTTCGTCGTGGCAAATTCAAAGCGCGGCCGAAACCGATTTCACGCTGAACGGAAAAGAGTATCCGTCGACCACGCAACTGGAAGTGCATCGCGGCGAACGCTTTCGCATTCGGTGGATCAACATCTCCGGCGAAAACTTTCACACCATGCACACGCACGGCCACTACCAAGTCGTGGTCGAACGCGACGCCGAACCGGTGCCCGCGCCCGAAACGATGGACACGGTGGAGCTTGGGCCTGGGCAACGCACCGACGTGATCGTCACCGCGGACGCGCGTCCCGGAACGTGGCTCGTGCACTGCCACGTGGCGGATCACGTCGAGGACAGCAACGGGATGCCGGCGGGATTGGTCACCGCGATTCACTACACGGGGACGCCGAACGTCATGGGGTCGATGTATTCGGCGATGAAGCCGGCGATGGTGATGCAGCAGCGCGCGCCGCTTGGATTTTGGATGACGGTCGCGCTCGGCGCGATTGCCGGTTTCACGATTTTTCTTGGACTGCCCGTGGCCCGGGCGCGCGGCGTCAACGTGCAAATGGTGGCAGTGCTCAATGCGCTGGCAATTGGGATTCTGTTGTATCTCGTGATCGAAATCGCGCGCAACGCAACGACGCCGATCGTGCAAGGCGTGGCGAGCTGGCACGCGGGGGTGGCGCCGTTTCCAACCGGGCTGGTGCTGGTGTTCATCGTCGGCCTCTCGATCGGGCTCACCGGCCTTGGAAGCATGGCGAGCGAATTGACACGGCGCGCGGCGTCGCATGCCGACAATCCGCTGCTGCTCTCGGCGATCATCGCGATCGGAATCGGCGCGCACAATTTCGGCGAGGGCCTGGCGATCGGTGCGTCAGCCGCGTCGGGCGCGACTGCGATCGCAGTGGCGCTGATCGTCGGCTTCGCGTTGCACAACGCGACGGAAGGCTTCGGCGTCGCGGCGCCCCTGGTCGGGCGAATCGTGCCGACGTGGCCGCAGCTGGCGCTCGCCGGATTGATTGCGGGCGGCCCGACGTTCGTGGGAACGATCGTGGGGTATCAATTTTACTCGCCCACGCTCGCGGTGTTCTTCTTGTCGATCGCCGTCGGGGCGCTGGTGTTCGTGATCGGCGAGTTGTGGAGCGTCTTGCGCCGTACCGGCCTTTCCGCCGTGGTCACCGCGATGATGACGGTCGGATTCCTGATCGCCTTCGCGACCGAAGTTTTCCTCGACGTCAACAGCTGAATGTGTCACCCTGAGGTGCGATCGCGAAGCGCGAGCCTCGAAGGGACCCTGAGCCGAAACCCGTGTCACCCTGAGCCGAAACCCGTGTCACCCTGAGCCTGTCGAAGGGTGGTGCCGCCACCAGTCTTCGACAAGCTCAGACTGACACAGGGTACAAGCTCAGACTGACACAGGGTAAGCGAGGGAGTACCATGATTCGCACCCCATCAGCATCGGCCGCCGGCCAATTTCGCATCGGCGACATTACCGTCAATCGCCTCGGGTTCGGCGCCATGCGCTTGACCGGTGAGGGCGTGTGGGGCGAGCCGAAAGATCCGAAAGCGGCGCGCGCCACGTTGCAACGGCTGCGCGAGCTCGACGTCGATTTTATCGACACCGCCGACAGCTACGGCCCGTTCGTGAGCGAAGATTTGATTCGCGAAGTGCTCGCGCCGTACGACGGTCTGCTCGTCGCCACGAAAGGCGGCTTCTTACGCACCGCGCCAGGCGACTGGACGATGCTGGGTTTCCCGCCGTACCTGCGCCAATGCGTGCTGATGAGCATGCGGCGCCTCGGCGTGGAGCGGATCGACCTCTGGCAGTTGCATCGCATCGATCCGGCCTATCCGCGCGACGATCAATTTCGAGAGATTGCGGCCATGCAAAAGGAAGGCCTCATTCGGCACGTCGGCCTGAGCGAAGTCACGGTCGACGACGTCGAAGCAGCGCGCCGGTTCTTCCCGGTCGTTACCGTTCAGAACCACTACAATTTGATCGAGCGGAAGTCCGAGCCGGTGCTCGATTATTGCGAAACGCACGGCATCGGTTTTATCCCGTGGTTTCCGCTGGCGGCGGGCGATCTCACCGCGGAAGGTTCGGCATTCTCGAAGATCGCGCGCCGCTTGAACGCCACGCCCTCGCAGCTCGCGCTCGCGTGGCTTCTCAAGCGCTCGAAGGTGATGCTGCCGATTCCCGGCACCGCGAATCCTGAACATCTCGCAGAAAACGTCGCTGCCGCCGAGATTGCGTTGTCGGACACCGATTTCAAAGAGATCGACAGGCTATCCGTGTCACGCTGAGGTGCGACCGTAGGGAGCCTCGAAGCGCCCTTCGAGGCAAAAATACGCGCGTTGAACGCGCGTATTTTTGCACCTCAGGGTGACTCGGTGCGGCTATTCTCCCAGTGGCCAGCTGTAATGCGGCGGTGGAACGAGCGGCGTGCCGACTTCGAGCGTGATTTCTTGATGCGACCGTAGCGGAATTGCGCTGAGATCGCCGTCGTACTTTCCGCCGTTGACGTA
>JAFAIW010000261.1 GCA_019236495.1 Vulcanimicrobiota bacterium
CGTTCGCGACCAGCTTCGCGACGACGTGTGCGCCGATGAATCCGGTAGCTCCGAATACGGTGACCCGACGCCCGCGATAGAACTCCATTGCGCCGGGCCTCACCCCGTCGCCCGGGCGAGGCGGGCTTCGCCTCGCGGGTTCGCCTGCATCACCCGTTGGTAGGCAGCTTCGGTCAGTTCGGCGGCCCTCTCCCACGTGTATCCCGAGCGGACGCGCTGCGCGAGTGCGCGTCGCCGCTCGCGCCGCTTCTCGTGTTGGCTCCAGGCAAGATCGATCGCGCGAACGATATCGTTCGCGTCTCCCGGATCGCAATAGTGCGCGTCGTCCCCGAAGTACTCGTGCTCGTATCCGTTGCGCGTCAAAACCATCGACGTCTCACTAATCGCACCGTTGAGCGACGTGAGGCTCACGACCTCGTCCCAGCTCGGAATTGCGAGGACGCGCGCCGCGGCGACAGCCCCCGCCAGATCTTCTTCCGGCATGTGCCGGAAGACGGTCACGTTGCGCGGCCAAAACATCCGGAAGAGGTCGCCATACGGTGGAAATTGGTTTCGCCCCACCATGACGACCTGATATTTCGCGTCGCGAAGGTGGTGAGCCACGGTCAACTGGTTCTTACGCGATTCAAAACGGCCGGTCATAAGCACGAAGTCGTCCAGATTGTACCGGCTGACGAAACGCTCGCGCGCCTGCGGCCCGTACAACGCTCCATCGGTGCACGTCGGAACGATCGAGAACGGAAGCGAGGAATCGATATAACGGTAAATTCGATGCACCTCGCTGTAGGCGTTGGCGATCAGGTAGTCGCAGTGGCGCAGCAACTCGATTTGGTAAGCGGTGTATCCGGGTTCCATGTCGCTTCGCAAGGGCGGTGGCGCATAGCTTCCGAGCCCTTCGGGACGCTTCAAGCCGAGCGTGCGACGCTTCACTCGCTCGAGATATGTGCCGAGGTCGTCGTCGTCTTTTGCAAACGCGTACAACCACAGGGTGCAATTGAACCCCCACACGCCTTCATCGGCGTGATCCATGAAGATTGGCATCAGAACGACGGCACGTGCGCTCGTCGCAACGGCTTTGGCAACGCGCAAGGTTTCTTCGGGAATCGTCATGTTGGTGAGGTGCACGATATCGTAGCCACCGGCGTCGGGCTCGTCTTCGAGGGTCACGTCTACCCGATGACCTCGAGCCCGCAAAGCTTCGGCGGTGCGATACACCTGATTGCTGTCGCCGCCCGGATAATCGCGCGCGGTCGCGCGAAGGCTGAACAGGACGGAGAGCGGCGTGCGAACGGTCGCCGGAACGTGCGGCGGTGCCGGGCGCTGCGACGCGCGCGCCACGATGCGCGGCTCGAACCAGAGCAACGTCTCCGGCAGTCGCCGGCTGTAATCTGCAACCGGACCTATCAGTTGTTCGGCAACGGTCGCGCGCGCGCGGTACGCATCGGCGACGTCGCCCGCGACCGTCAACATCACGGCGCCATCCGCACCCGCGAAAGCTCGCGCGGACGCGAGCCACTCTTCGGCTTCGTCCGGATCGACGGCGAGCGCAATGACGAGATCGTAATCCCGTTCCGGCGGCCCCTCGAACAGACGCCGTCCAAGCCGTGCCGCCAAGCGGCGGTGGAACGCGGAATCGGTGATACCATCGATGCGCCGCACCGCCGGTCCGAGAATGTCGGCGCCGAAGCCCAGACCAGGTCGCAAATCGAGGACGCGTCGCTTGCGCGATCGAGTCGCCACGTGCGCGTAACGGTCGAGCGCAATGTTCAGCGCGTGGAACGTCGAGAGCCCCGGCGTTACGCACTGACCCGCAGCCCCATCGTCTTTCATCGCGGCCGCCAGGTCTTCGTCCGGCCGAATGAAGTTCATGATTGGCCCTGACGGATCGGACTGAGCGCGATACCAACGTATCGCCGCAGCGCCAAGCCACTCCAAGAGCGGCGCGCCCGCTGCCAGGAGAGAACGCGGGTAGGTGAGCGCGTCGCGATCCGCGTGGTATTCCATGAACGGAAACGCCCAAAGCCGATCTCTGCTTTGAACGAACGCATCTAAAAAGGTCCGCGTCGCGCCGAAGACCTCTATAGACTCCGCTTTGAATGATACGATTTCAGCCTGGTCGAGAGCGGTCGGCGCTGTGGCCGGCAGGAACCGCTCGTAGAGCGAATGCGTGCTAAAGGTCAAGACGATGATTTTATCGGCAGGCGTCTAAGGGCAGCTTTAGGATGGTCAAATACTATCGCCATTTCGGACTTGAGCGAGATCCGTTCTTGGACACGGTCGATCCCTACTTCTATTGTGAAGGCGTGGTCGCACTGCAGGCCAAGCGGCGCATTCTCAGTTCCATCGAACAATCTCGCGGACTTTCGGTGATCCTCGGCGAGCCCGGAACCGGAAAGACCAGCCTCTCCACCGCCGTCGAGCAGGAACTCCTTGCCGACGACAACGTCGTGCTCGGCAAAATCTTGGATCCCACGTTCGCAAGTGAGATCGAGTTCTTGATTTCCGTCGGCCGCGTCTTTGGGTTTGCCTTGCCGCCTCGGTCGAGCGCGGCGCTGAAAAATGCCCTCAAGAATTTCTTTTTCGACACGGCGGTACTCGAGAATCGTACGCCCGTCCTCATCGTCGATGAAGCGCAGAATCTGAACGACGCGTCGCTGGAAGCCCTGCGCATGCTTTTGAACTATCAGATCCCGCAGAAAAAATTATTGAACGTCCTGCTCTTCGGTCAGTCGGAACTCGAGCGGCACATCATCGCGCGGCGGAATCTCGCGGATCGCGTCGACTCCTGGATCCGGCTGCAGGCGCTCGATCGCCCGATGACGGACGCACTCGTCGAATTCCGGCTGCAGCGAGCCGGCCTTCCACCCGGGCAGCGTATCATCAGCGAGGGCGCGCGCGAACTGCTCTTTAGCGCGACGGCGGGCCTGCCGCGACGCATCACGACGCTGGCGCACGCCGCCATGGAAGAAGCCGCCGAGCGCGGCAGCACCGGCGTTTTCGAGGACCACGTACGCAGTGCTGCGCTCAACCGTGGGCTGACGCTCTCACCGGCACCGAGCGAGCCGAGTTCGAACGGCGCCGATTCTGCGGCGCCACGCGTGTCGTTTCCGCTCTTCGGCTGGCTTCAGAAACGTAAGGTGTGAGCGACCTAGAGCGATTCGAACAGAGCGCCGATATGCGCCTGATCGAATACCACCGAAAGCAACTCGGTAAGGGTGCGCCGCCTCCGACGCGCGCGTGGTCCGGTGCGGCGAGCGAAGTCCTCCAAGCCGCCGCCCCTGTCGACACGCCCCAACCCGCCGTGTCGGGGGCGCGCCTCTCCGTCGACGTTTTCGCGATGCCGGAAGCGGGGCTGATCCCGGGGGCGGTCGTCACCTTGAGCGTCATCGTCCAAAGCGACGGCACGCTTGGGGCCGACGACGTGCGTCTCGCCGTTCCGCTGCCCGGCGAGACGGAATATCGAGCGGGCTCGCTGCTGATTGATGGCCGCGCAACGGAAGAGGCCGCTGAGGCCTTCCTCGGTGCGGGACTCGCCATTCCCGTGCTGGCGGCGGGGCGCCGCATGACCGCCCTTTGGAAGGTCAAAGTACGGACCGGTACTCATCCGATCATCGTGGCACCGCGCGTGACGAGCCGGAACGCCGGCATCGTCGGCGGGAACGCGCTCGTCCTGAGTCGTGCCGAACGCGATTTGTTCGCGCCCCTGCCGGAGCAATACAAACCGCCCGAACCCTTGCCCGAGCGGCCCTTCTACGAACTCGACGACGATGAAGCGCACGATTTCGGCGCCCGCGAGGTTTCCTCGGACGAACCGTTGATGGTCATGCCCGACGTCGCACCCCTGGAGGTGCTGCCGGAGCCGGCCCTTGAGGTCGCAGCCCCGGAGGTGGAAATCCCCGCCGCGTTCGCGGTCGAACCGCTTCCCTTGCCGACGCCGGTCGAGATCCCGGCACCTGCGCCGACGGTCCGCGATGTCCGCCTCGGTTGTAGCCTCGACGCCGCGACCGTCGCTCTGGTTCAGAAAATGTTCGAGGGCGAGTCGTACGGCCAGATCGCGCACTATCTCTTGCAGAACGCCCTCGCGTGCAGCCTCACCGGTACGACGGACTCCCTCCGCGGACATTTCGCGCAACAGGGGGCGTTACTAAGCCGCGCGCTTCTCTCGCGCAAGCTACGCAAGCCGCTAAAGGTTTCGGATTTTTCGACCGGAGCGACGTCGCTCGATTTACGCGAGGCGTTTGATGACATCGCGGCGACGTCGCCGCGCGCACCGTTGTGGATGCCCCTCACCGCGGCGGACGTCGAATTTTGCGCCGGCAGCGACGAAGCGCATGATGCGCTTGCGTCTTTCATTCGGATCCGTCAGTTGGCCGTCGCACTTCAAGTGCGTTGCGTTGATGTGGCAGATCCACAAGAAAAGGGGCGCATCGAAACGCTCTTGGCGGAGTACGCTCGGTCGGCGCGATCCGTCATCAACAGAATCTTCATCCGCTCGAAGCTGACGCGCGATCCAGACCCGTTTCCCGCATCCGATCCCGCATCGGACGCGCTGGCGCGCCGCGTCATCAATGCGCTCTCGCGCGTGCTGCAAGCGTGAAGCTCCTGATCGGAATCCCCTCGGCGGGCGATCCCGCTCCCGCCTTCACCGAGAGTCTCAAGCGCCTCCAATTGCCCGAATCCGTCACGGAAGCCGAACACCTGACCGTCGTCGGCAATTACGTCCCTGGGGCGAGAGAGCTGATCGCCAAACGCGCCGTCGAACGCGGCTGCGACCTCGTGGTGATGTGCGACGACGACATCGTCCTTGCAGCCGACACGCTCGCGTTGCTCCTCGAGACGCTGGAATGCGATTCGAATTGCGCGCTGGCCGGCGCGCTCTATTACGCCAAAGACGGAGTTCGCCCGATGGTCACCTCCCGATGGGATCCGGCCGACACTTCGAAAGCCTCGGTGCCGGCATTTGCGCAAACGCCGGTGAGCGTCGGAGGGGTCGGATTCGGTTGCGTTGCCATCCGCTGCTCGGCGCTCGCAACGCTTACCCCACCGTATTTTGACGCGCAAATTTTCATCCAGCAGAGCGTGGCCCACGTCCGCGTCTGCAATGAGGACTATCTCTTCTGCCGAAAACTTCACGCGCACGGATTCGACGTCAAGCTCGTCCCGCGCGCGAAATGCGGCCACGTCGATCGCGCCACCGGGATGATCTATCCGGCGACGTGGGAGTTGCCTGAAACGACGAACGCCGAGCGGATGTTCGTGTTGCGCGACGGCAACGTCGGATTGATTCCCTACGACGATTCGGAGCGGCGCTTACCGGAAGAACATCTCGGTGCGTCGCTCGATCTGATTTTCGTTCCCTAGCCGGCTATTGGAGCCGGTCGAGCAGGCGACTCTTCTTTTGGTTCGGCGGCTTTCCTAACCGTTTCGACGCGTCTTTCCAGCGGCTCAGCAACGACAACCGCTCGCCCACGCGGCGCCGGTATTCTCCCAAACGGGCGAGTTGTTGCTGCCGAATTGCATAGATGTTGCCGAGGCGACGAAAAATCGATCGATCGTACTTTTCGTTCCTGACGGCTTTTGCGGCAGCAATTGCAATTTCGAGCGCGTGCCGTGTTCGTCGCTGCTCCGCCAGAAACGCTTGCACGTCGTTCCAGCGTCGCTCCCAAATAGCGCGTTCGAACTCACCGCAGATTCGCTCGAGCTCCGCAAGCTCGGCTTCGATGCGATGCAGCGCCGGGTCGAGGTTAGCCGATGGCGGCAAAACTGGAGGTCCCCGTCGCCGGAGGGTGCTCCTGCGCGGCCACGACCGCTTGAGCGTTCATGCGCTGCTCCGCCTTGAAGCGCGAGATGGCTTCCATCCACGTGGCTCGATAGTCTTTGAAGTCCGGCAGGATCCGCGTGATGCGCGAGGGTTCCTTTTGCATGTTTGCCATCACAAGCTCGTGATGCCAGAACTCGTAGACGCGGAAGAGGTTCGTCGCGAGATCCCCTCCGATCTCCATGTCCAGCGAACCCATCAGCAAACAACAGGCCTTCTGCGCGCGAAGAAGGCACTTGTGAATGCCTTCCACGTCGTGAGCGCTCGCTTCCATCTTTTCGAGCGCCTGCGTCGAAAAGAGAATCAGGCCATCAAAGAGCTTGATGATGAGCTCTTCGGGCGAGGATGTGGAAATCGAGGTCTCGAGATAGCGCTGCTGCGCGGTTGAACGAATCGCCACGATTACCCGCTCTTCAAGAACGACGCCAGAGAAGCTTGCTCGGCCTGGAGCCCGGCGAGCGTCGTTTCCGTGTTTACGAACTCGGACCGCAGCATGTCCGCCTGCAGGTTGGCACTATCGGTGATGACGGCGACCTGCTGCTGAATCGAGTTGATTTCATCGGTATTGGCATTCTCGAAGCCCTGCAAGATTGCCACGGGCGGCGTATTGCCGGCGAGCCCGCTATCGAGCAGCGTCGGGACGCCGGTGACG
>JAFAIW010000003.1 GCA_019236495.1 Vulcanimicrobiota bacterium
AGTAAATGTTGTCGGCAACACTGGACGCAGGTGCACCCACCAGCATCATGAACGCAATCGGTCGCTGCAACGAAACGATCGGCGCCGTCCAGCCGCCATTGCTGAATGCCCACAATCCGATGCGCTTGCCGTCGACGAGCGGTTCGCGTTGCAGCACATCGTAAATCGCGCTCACGTCCGACGCGCGCTGCACCGGTCCGTTTTTCTGCCACGATCCCGTCGATTCGCCCGTGCCGCGCTGATCGTAGGAGACCACGTTGACGCCGTTCAGCGCAAACATCGGAATCACATATCCCATCTCCCGCGTTTCCGCATCATTCCCGTGAATCAACACCACCGTTGCGCGCTGCTTGCGGTCGGCGTAGTAAAGGGAAACGCCGAGGCGGCCTTCGGGCGCGTCGACGGTAAAACGCTTTTCGTGGACCGCTCGCTGCAGCCGCCACGTCTTGGGAAGCGCCGGCAAGTTGCCATCGTGCTGGTTGCCGGGGTCGATCCAGTTGACGGCCGGGGGCGCTCCGCCCTCGAGCGCGGCGTAAACCGAACGCCCGTTCCCGTCGTGATAGAGGCCCGGGACCATCGAAATCGTCAGCGCCAAAGCGGAAGCCACCAGCTGCATAATCCATCTAGCTCTCACCGGACTGCGATGTTTCGGTCGCCGCATTCAACGGGATGGCCGACGGTTCGCAGCTAAATCTCGACCATGAAACCGGCGGCATGGCGCGTCGTCCTGATCGTCCTGTGTGCGCTTTCCGCGTACATAGCGCTGGTCGCGATTTTCAGCGTCTCCGGGCTCGGCGGTGCAGCACCCTGGAGCGGTCGCGTAGGCGCTTATACCGATGTAGTGCCCTACGGTGTGAAGGTTGTCACGATCGATCCGGGCGGCCCCTCGGATGTCGCCGGGCTGCGGGTCGGCGACGTCATCGATCTGCGGGCTCCCGGACTTTTGGAACGATATCGGCTCACCGTGCGCAGCTTCAACGGCAGCCGCGAGCAGCTTCACGTGCAACGGGGCTTGCGGCACCTCACGATCGTTCGGATTCCGCGGCCGATATCCGGTGTCACAAACGGTTCGTGGCAACGCATGTGGGTCTTCGCTGCCTCATTCTACTTCTCTCCACTTCTCGCGTTGTGGCTAGCGTCGTTTGGCGCCGTCATTGCGTGGCGCCGTGCCGACCTTCGTCAAGCGCGGCTGATGGCGCTTACGCTCGCCTTGTACAGCGTTCCGAACGTTGTATACCAAATCGCGACGCCGTGGCTGTGGCCGAGCATTCCTCTTGAGGCCATTCTCTTAGTCATCCCATCGCTGACGTTCGCATTCTTCGCAGCGCTTGCCGGCACGTTCCAACCACAAGGGGACCGGCTGGGGCGGACCGTTCGCGCGCTGTGTTATGCGTTAATCGCCATCAACATTGGAATCAATGCGGCGTATTTGGTTGGCTTTATCACGCTAGCTTTTGACTTTCAGTCGCCCTTCTTTAGCGCGCCGTACATTAACTATGCGTACGAAGCACTGGCGGTTGGTTGCGCTGTGCTGGCGATCGCAAGGTCTCGCGGGGCCGAACGACAGCGCGCAATCTGGACGCTCGTGCCGCTGGGCCTGCTCCTTCTAACTCCGGTCATCATAGGTGTGCTTCCGTTTCCCGTATCTTATTTTTCGGTGAACGTCTCGGGGGACGTCGGACTCGCGATACAATTCCTCGTCCCTCTGGCGCTGATTTACGCCGTACTCAACAGGCGCCTAATCGATATCGGCTTCGTATTGAACCGTTCGGTCATCTTCGCAATCGTCTCGGCGATCGTCATCGGAACGTTCATCGCCGTCGAATGGGCGGCAGGCACGTGGCTCACCGGCATGACGCGCACGAGCAGCGCCATTGTGGGATTGTGCGTTGCTCTCGGCTTGGGTCTATCGATGCGACGGATTCACGCCATGGTCGATCGATTCGTCGATCGCGTGTTCTTTCGCAAGCGACACGATGACGAAGCGGCTTTGCGGCGCTTTGCGCACGAAGCGGCCTACATCACGGACCGTGACGTCTTGCTCCACCGAGCCCTTGAAGAAGTACGCGAGCACACAAGCGCGCAAGAGGTATCGATTCGGGTCCAGAGCCTCGGCGGGTGGTTCGTTTCCGCTGCGGGGGGCGATCGGGAGTCGCTCCCGATCAGCGAAAACGACGCGGCCATGGTGGCGCTGCGGGCATGGCACAAACCGCTGGACCTCCACCAATTCGCGCGCTCGGCGCTGCATGGCGAGTACGCATTTCCCATGGTATCGCGCGGAAAGCTCGAGGGCGTGTTGGTCTGCGGACAAAAACCAGACAGCGAACCGTACGCGCCCGATGAGTCCGACGCATTGCTGGCGGTCGCTCACGGCGTCGGTACGGCGTTGAGCACGATGGGAGCCGCAGGTTCGGACGGCTTTACGGAGCTTCGCGCGGCAATCCTCATGCTGACGGACGAACTTCGAAGTTTTCGCGGGCGCGAGCTCGCCCCGTAAAAGGACGGTATGGAGAAGCGATTCGACGGCTTTTCTCCCGCAGCGCTACGATTTTTGCGCGACCTGAAGAAAAACAACGAGCGGGCTTGGTTTCAGGCGCGAAAAGAGCGCTACGAAACGGAGCTGCTCGCGCCGCTGCAGGCGCTCACCGCAGATCTCGCGACGGCCCTGCAGAAGGAGAAAATTCCCATTGCTGCCGATCCGAAACGCCCCACCTTCCGTATTTATCGCGACGTGCGGTTCTCACGCGACAAGAGCCCCTACAAGACCAATCTCGGCACGTACCTTCCATATAAAGGACAGCGCGGCGCCCCGGGGGGTCTGTACGTTCATATCGAGCCGAAGGAATCGTTCGCGGCGGTGGCGTTTTATGAGCTCGACCGTCCGCTGCTCGAGCGCTGGCGGCGCGCGATGGCGGAGGATCCCAAACGCTTTGAAAAAGTGCTGCGCGCGCTAGAGCGGAACGGCGCCGCGATCTACGAGCAGGAAAACGCCCTTAAACGAATGCCGCGCGGGTTCGAAGCGCATGCGCAGAGTCCGATCGCACAATATTTTCGCTATCCATCGTTCACGGTCAGCGAAGAGCTTGCCGATGCCGACCTCGGCGATCGCCGCCTGGTCGCGCGGTGCGTGGATTTGGTCAGGCGCGCGCGGCCGCTGCTGGACTACGGCTGGGCGGTGCTCGCGGCGCGCAGTTCCCAATAGCGCCGCTCGGCGGGATTGCGCGCCAGCTCGATCGCTTGGTGAAAATGCACGCGCGCGTCGTCTGCTCGTCCCGCGCGCAACTCCAATTCGGCCAGCGCAGCCGGAAAGAACGGATACGATGCCAGCCACTCGCTGTGCGGAATCGCGCGGATCGCGTCGATACCCGCCTGCGCGCCGCTGCGCTGGGCGATCGCGATCGCACGGTTCAACGCGATCACGGGTGACGGGCGCGCCTCCACCAATTGATCGTAGAGCCACACCAAGCGCGCCCAATCCGTGTCTTCGACGCGCGCCGCATTTGAATGAATTGCCGCGATTGCGGCCTCGATGTGATACTCGCTCAGCTGCGAACCGCTGGCCGAGTGATTGAGCAACGCATTTCCGCGCGCAACGAGCACAGCGTCCCAGCGGCTGCGATCCTGTTCGAAGAGCGATACCAGCTCGCCCGCACCGTCGATGCGCGCCGGCAAACGCGCGGCGTGCAAGCACATCAGGGCCCCGAGCGCGTACGTTTCCGGGCGCGACACGAGCGGATTTTCCGTCAGCAAGGCCGTCAATCGAATCGCTTCGCGGCACAACTCCGCGCGCACCGCGTGCTGCGACGACCCGTGATAGCCTTCGTTGAACAGCAAATACAGCGCGGCGTGAACCGCGGATAGCCGCGATGGCAATTCAGAGTCGGCCATATCGAACAACGTGCGCGATCGCGCCAGCGCTTTCTTCCCACGCTCGATCCGCTTTTCGATCGTCGCGCGCTTGCTCAAGAACGCGTGCGCGATCTCCGCCACGGAGAAGCCGCACAGCAAATACAACATCATTGCCACTTGAGTCGGCTCGCTCAGTGCCGGATCGCAGCATGAAAACATCATGCGCAACTGGTCGTCCTGGATCGTTTCCGCGCTGAAATATTCGTTGACCGCCGGGACGAGCGTCCATTCGCTCGCGAACAGGCGCCCGAGTTCGGGCAAGTACGTTCGTGCCGTTCGTTCCCGTCGTAGCACGTCGATCGCGCGGTTTTTCGCGGCTTTCATGAGCCATGCCGACGGGTTTTCAGGCATGCCGCGCAGCTTCCACACCTCGACGGCGCGGCAGAAGACGTCTTGCGCAACGTCCTCCGCCAGCGCCAGGTTGCCGAGTCCGAAGATTCGGGACAACACCGCAACGATGCGTCCCGATTCGTGCCGGAAAAGCTGCTCGGAGAGTTCCACTACATCTTCATGACCGGACGCACTTCGACCAGGCCGTCGTAACGAAAGATCGGACAACCGGAAGCGAGGTCGGCCGCTTGCGCGAGATCTTTGGCTTCTACTAAGGTGTAACCGCCGATGATGTCTTTCGACTCGGCATACGGTCCGTCGGTGACGCTGCGGTTCGCGCGTACCACTTTGCCCTCCGGTTCGAGCGGCTGGCCCTGGTCCTTGATGTGGCCCTTCGCGGCCAGATCCTTGAGCCATGTCATCCAGGCTTGCATCTGCTGCTCGCCTTCGGCGGGAGATTCGGCCCGGCGGCCGCCACGGTACAAATAGACGTATTCACTCATGTTCGTTCCTCCTGTGCTCCTAAAGACGTTTGACGCTTCCGGAACCCGACAGCGCTACGTTTCAAAGGGCCGCCGCCGGGGATAACCCACCCGAGGAACGCGACGTGAACGAGACACTCCCCGCCCAGCATCAAGATCGCCAACCCGGCCATCAGACCGAGATGCAGCCGCAACCACGCACGAACGGCCAGCCGCGAAACGGACAGCGCCTGTTCGAGAAGGTCGTGCTGATTACCGGCGGCGATAGCGGCATCGGCCGCGCCACGGCCGTCGCCGCAGCAAGGGAAGGCGCGCGGATCGCGATTGTCTATCTCAACGAGCACGAAGACGCCGCCGAGACGCAACGGCTGGTCGAAGAACTCGACCGCCCCTGTTTGGCGGTCGCCGGCGACGTCGGTGACGAAGCGCTGTGCCGTCGCACCGTCGAGCAGACGCTCGATGAATTTGGCCGCCTCGACGTCCTCGTCAACAACGCCGGCGAACAGCATCCTCAAGAGAAGATCGAAGACATTGCGGAAGATCAAATCGAACGAACCTTTCGCACGAACGTCTTCGCGCAGTTTTTCATGGTGAAAGCCGCGCTGCCGCATATGAAAAGCGGATCTTCCATCGTCAACATCGCGTCGATCACCGCG
>JAFAIW010000043.1 GCA_019236495.1 Vulcanimicrobiota bacterium
TCGCCTCAGCCTGCACGGCTATGAAGCGTTCGAACGTTGTATCGAAGGCGCGCTGCAACGATTCCTTGATCAGCTTGCCGACGCGCGGCGCCAGACCGGCCGTCGAGATCGCGACGCGCACCGGCCCGGCCTTCACGATCGCAGCCATTGCCGCAAATCCGTATTTCGGCTGGTCGATGCAGCACAGCAGAAAACCGCGCGCGTCAGCCAAGGCGCGCAATCGTCCGGAAAGGGTCTCGTCTTGCGGCGTCGAGATGACGAAGAATGCGCCGGTGAGGTCATCGTCGCGCAGCGCAGCGGGATCCTCGATGCGCCGCAGATCGGCGCCGCACTCCAGCAGTGCCGCGCTTTTCTCATCAGCCTCGCGATCGTTGCCGATCACGACGCAACGGCGTCCATCGAGATTGAGGCTCACGGGGAAGAACGGCTTACGCACGTTGCGCCCTTCGAGGCGCGCTTCGCGCGCACCTCAGGGTGACGTCAAGCGGGCTTCGCGCGCATCCTTCGAGGCTCGCGCTGCGCGCTCGCACCTCAGGATGACACAACGGCGCGCTTCGCGCGCACCGTTCGACAAGCTCAGGATGACACAACGGCGTCAATAATCCACCGGGCGGAGGTAGAACTCGTTGATCGCGGTGTTCGAAAGCATCGCGGTGGTCGGCAGATGGCGCTTCCAGTGCGTCGAGTCAACGCGGCTCCGCACGAGCGCCACGTCCGCCGGCAAGAATCCGTGCGCGGCGAGCTGCTCGTCGGAATATCCGATTAGCATTTGCGAGAGGATCGCGTCGGCGCGCGCGTAGCTGATGCCCAGATCCGCTTCGTCCGTTTGATCCGCCTCGAGATCCGCGCTGGGCGCTTTGTCGATCAGCGCTTGCGGAACGCCCAGATACCGCGCCAGCGCCCAAACTTGCGTCTTAAATAAATCGCCCAGCGGATTAATCGGCGGCGTATCGTCGGCGTGCCACGTGAAGTACCCGAGGAGCCGTTCGGTTTTGTTCCCCGTGCCGACCGGCAACGCGCCGAGCTTGGCCGATTGATCGAAGAGCACGACCATGCGCACGCGCGCCATCACATTGCCGCGCCGGCGCGCGTCGGCGTCGGGTTCGAATTGCAGATACCCGTCGACCGCATCCGTAATTTCGATCGTGCGCTCGTTGATGCCTAACGCCTCGACCACCAACTGCGCGTCGCTCAAGCTCGACGGGCTGGACGTCTTGTACGGCATGCGAATTGCATGCACGTTGCGTGCCCCTAGCGCCCGCGCGCACAAGTACGCCGTGACCGCCGAGTCGACGCCGCCGCTCAATCCCACGACGGCGCGCTCGATGCCGCGCCGCACCACCAGCTCGTCCCGCAGGAACGCTTCGAGCCACTCGCTCGCGACCGCACCATCGATGCCCGGCGGCGGAATCGCGTTCGGCCGCGTCGCAAACTCAACGACCGGCAGCGTCATCGCGCCTCTTCGGGAGCGGAAGCTCGTCGTCGAGCAGCAAGTCGGGCAAGACCGACGACAAATCTCCGAGCAGCGGCAAACTCGCACGAGCAACATCGCACTCGCGCAAATCGATCGGCGCGCGCAAGATGCATTCGCCGAGCGGCGGCGCCTCGAGCATAACCTTACCGCGTGGATCGAAGACCGCCGAAGACCCCGTCATGCCTTTGCCGCCTTCGAAACCCGCCAAGCCCGCGTACACGATAAAAACGCCGTGCTCCGCTGCGGCGTTCGAGAGCAACGAGCGCCACACCGCGATACTTTCCAGCTCTCCTTCGTGTTCGATGCCGCGGCCGGGAGCGGCGCTCGGCACCACGAGCATGCGCGCACCTTTCACGGCCGCAATCGTCGGCATGATACTGTGCCAAACGTCTTCGCAAATCAGCAATGCCACTTTCCCAAAGCGCGTCTCGAACACCGAAAGTTTGCGTCCTCGCGACAAGAAGCGCTCCTCGTCGAAAACGCCGTAGGTCGGCAAAAACATCTTGCGATGAACGTGGAGAATCTCGTGACCGCGCTTCCCAACGGTAAGATAAACCGCGCTATTGTGATATGTGCCGCCGTCGTTTTCGTAGAAGCCGCACGCGATGTCGACGGGCCAACCTCCGTTAGCCTCGAGCCATGCCCCCGCCAGCTTCGCGGCCATCGCCGAGGCGGACAACGCCAGCTCGTACACCGCGCCTTCAAGAAAATACCCGGTGAGCGCCGCTTCAGGCAGCACCACGAGATCGGTTTTGCCGTCCTTCGCGATCTGCTCGAAGGCCTTGACGAGGTGCGCCAAATTGACGCCGAGCGCACCCTTCTTGGGTTTTGTCTGGACGATCGCAACGCGACAAACCGAGGCCGCGTCCGGGTCCGCTTTAACCGGTTCTAACGCGTAAAGCTGCTTCATCGAGCCGCGCGGCTTCGATCTTCGCCGCGATTTCTTCAGCCGGATACGTCCAAATCTCGGCCATGGTCGGATGCAAATGCGGAATCTTCATGAATTCGAATACCGTTGCGCCATAGTTCATTGCGACGATCATCTCGTGAATCAAATCGGAACCGTGCGCACCCAGAATGGCCGCGCCGAGGATCTTGCCGGTATCGGGCGCAGCCATCATCTTCACGAAACCTTTGGTCTTGTTCATCGTCACGGCCTTGCCGTGCTCGGCGAAGTCGTAGCTTCCTTTGAGGTACGTCACGCCGATCGCCTGCAAATCGCGTTCCGTATCACCAACAACGGCGACTTGCGGATCGCTGAAGACGGTGTGCGCTTTGGCGAGATGATAGTCGGCCATTTCGTTCGCATTGCGCACCGCGTTTCGTGCGGCGACTTCGCCCTGGTAAATCGCGACGTGCACGAGCAAGAATCGGCCCGTCACGTCGCCCACCGCGAAAATCGAGGGGTTGCTCGTGCGCAACGTTTGATCGACTTCGATGCCCGTCACAGGATGCGCGCGCACGCCGGCCTTTTCGAAATCGAGCCCTTCGATGTCGGGCACTCGGCCGAGGCAATACATCACTTCGTCCGCCTCGAGTTCGCCTTCGACGCCATGGTGCACGACGCTGACGACTTTCTTTCCGCCCCGCCGCTTCACGCCTTTGATCGCCGTCTCCGTTTGAACGTCGATGCCCTCTTCGCGGTAGTAGTCGGTCAGCGCATTGCCGACGTCGTGATCTTCTCCCGAAAGCAGGTGCGGGCTGCGCAAAACGATCGTCACCTTGACGCCCATCCGCGCGAAAAATTGTCCCAACTCCGAGCCGACATAGCCGCCCCCGAGAACGATCAACGATTTCGGCAGTTCCTTCAATTCGAGCGCGGCGTCGCTATCGATGTATCCCGCTTCCGCCAAGCCCGGAACCGCGTCGGGCGCGACGACGCTGCCCGTGGCGACGATGAATTTCTGCGCGCGTACAATCGTGTGATCGCCGACTTGAAGGTCCGTCGGCGAAAGAAATTTGGCAGTCCCTTCATAAAGTGGAAATTGCCGAATGCCTTCGATGCGATAGTCCGCGAAGCCGGCGATCAACTCGCGCTTGCGTCGCATGATGAATGGGAAATCGACCGCGACGCCCTCCACGCCGATACCGAGCGCATCGCTTTCCGCGATGTCGTGGCGCAGGTCGCTCGAAGCGATCAGCGTTTTCGAGGGCATGCATCCGCGGAGAATGCAGAGGCCGCCGAGCGGGCCGCGATCGACCAGTGCGACGTCGGCCCCTTCCGCCCGGGCGGTACGAGCGGCCGCGTAGCCGGCGGACCCGGCACCGAGGACGACCAGGTCGTGTCGTGCGTATTTCACCGGTGTCTACGAGTGGGGCGAAGCACGAAACGGTTTCGCGCTGAGCCGGTGAACGCTCTCGATGAATCGCACCGTACCGTCGTCGTGCATGACGATCGAGTGCGTCCGCGCGTTGTTTCCGAAGAATCGCACTCCGCGTGTCAGGTCGCCGTCGGTAATGCCCGTCGCGCAAAACACCACGTGCTCGCCCTTGACGAGATCGTCGATGGTGAGGACGCGCTGCAAGTCGCCGAAACCCATCGCTTTGGCGCGTTCGGCTTCGTTCGCGTTGCGGGGCTCGAGCCGTCCCATGAAGTTTCCACCCAAACATTTCAGCGCCGCCGCCGCCAACACGCCCTCGGGCGCGCCGCCGGTGCCGAGAGCGACGTGGATGCCCGTCCCCGGCACTGCGGTGGCAATCGCGGCGTCGACGTCTCCGTCGGAAATCAGCTTGATGCGCGCGCCGGAGTCGCGCACTTGCGCGATCAGCTCGGCGTGTCGCGGCCGATCCAAGATCACGACCGTCACGTCATTGATCGGCCGTTCGAGCGCGTTTGCAACCGCTTCCAGGTTGTCGCGGACCGGAGCGTCGATATGCACGTACGGGCCGGCCTTCGCGCCGACGGCGAGTTTCTTCATATAAGAGTCGGGCGCGTGGAGCAACCCGCCGCGCTCGGAAATCGCCATCACGGCAATCGAGTTCGGCAAACCGTTTGCAACCAAATTCGTGCCTTCGACCGGATCGACTGCGATGTCGACCTCGAACCCGCCGCGTCCGACTTCCTCGCCGATGTATAACATCGGTGCTTCGTCGCGCTCGCCCTCACCGATCACGATGCGTCCCGCGATGTCCATGTCGGCCAACGCTTCGCGCATCTTCTCGACGGCCGCCCCGTCGGCCGTATCGCGCTCGCCGCGCCCCATCCAGCGCGATGCAGCCAGCGCGGCGCTTTCGGTAACCTTCACGAAGTCGAGGGTGCCGAGCGGCCCTGTCGCGGCTTTTGCGACCAGCGTCGTCATCTTCGAAGGCTACAAGGGAACCGATGTGATTCCTCTTAACAGTCCTTTCTCGTGTCAGTCCGCAGCGCGCGTTCCGTAGTTCCCGTTCTGCGTTCGTTCGGCGCCGATGCGCCGGCGGCGGGATGGGCATCCGTCGTTACCGTTGCGCTTGCAGGGTTGACCCTCGGATTTTTCGCGTGGTACGGCGCGATCGTGCCGTTGCATCACCCCTTCCTTTCGAATGCTTCCATGCTGCTGCTCGCACTCATGGGCGGAGTAGCTGCAATCGCGGCTTGGGAGTATTATGCGCGGTATTTTTCGCGGCGCACCGGCATCAAACTCGAGCGCTCGCTCAAATACGACGCGCTTTCGTGGGCGATGTTGCTGGTGTTGTGGCTCTCGTTCATCCTGCCGATTTCGATCACGCACAGCGGTCGTATGCTCGTATTGGGCATCGGCCTCTTTTGCCTGACGAAACTCCTGATCGCCGCGCGCTTCAATCAGACCGTTCGTGAGGTGCTGATCGACTTTGCGGTAACTCGCGTGGCAATTCTCGTGATCGCGGAATTGGCGGCGGTGACGATCGGCCAACGCGCCGGCCATCACGTGGCCGAATCGCA
>JAFAIW010000086.1 GCA_019236495.1 Vulcanimicrobiota bacterium
GTGGCGTCGGGGTTCCGTCGTTGCGTCGTGGTTGCTCGATCTCACGGCGGCAGCGTTTGTCGACGATGCGTCGCTCTCGAAATTCGCCGGGCGCGTTTCCGATTCGGGCGAAGGCCGCTGGACGATCAAAGCGGCGATCGACGAGGCCGTTCCGGCGCACGTTCTTACCGCCGCACTCTACGAACGGTTTGCATCGCGCGGCGAAGCCGATTTCCAAAATCGCATCCTTTCAGCGATGCGTTTTCAATTCGGCGGTCACTTGGAGAAGGCAGCGACGTAAATGCCCAAGATGCGATTGCACCACGTCGACGTGTTCACGAACGAACGCTTCGGCGGAAATCCGCTCGCGGTTTTCTTGGATGCCGACGGCCTGAGCGACGAGCTCATGCAAAAGATTGCTCGCGAAATGAATCTTTCCGAGACGACCTTCGTGCAAACCCCGAAACAACGCGAACACGCCGCGCTCGTGCGGATCTTCACGCCCGGCCAGGAACTACCGTTTGCCGGCCATCCAACCGTGGGAACGGCATTCGTCTTGACGCGCCTCGGCCTCGTGAACGCGCCGCAGTTCACGTTCGAGGAGGGCGTCGGGCCGGTTGGATTGCGGCGCGGCGACGAACCCGATTTCTTTTGGATGCAACCGCCGCTCCCGCCGGTAGACGCGACTTTTCACGACACTGCGGGGATCGCGGCCGCGCTGGGTCTGAGCGCCGGTGAAATCGCCGCGCCGGCCCGGTCGATCGGGGCGGGCCTGCTGAACTTCTTGTGCGTTGCGCTCCGTTCGAAGAGCGCGGTCGACGATCTGCGCATCGACCGCGAAAAGCTGGTGACGCCGACGAGTGAAAAAGCCGCGTTCGGCGATCTCCTGATTTTTCACTATGCAAGCGGCTCGGCGCATTCACGGATGTTTGCGCATCCCGACAGCGGAATCGGCGAAGATCCTGCGACGGGGTCGTCGGTCGCTCCGCTGGTGTTCGCGCTCTACCACGGCGGGCTGCTCGAACCCGAGTGCGCGTCGCTGGTGGTGGAACAGGGGACGAAGATGCGCCGTCAGAGTTTCTTGCACGCACGCTTCACGCGTGACGCAAAGGGTGCGCCGTCGAACATCGAAGTCGGTGGTCGCAGCATCTTCGTTTTCGAAGCCACTCTCGAGCTTTAGCGGTTCCCCTAGGGTTTGGTGGCGTGGCTCATCGTAGGCGCCGCAAGTGGGAGGGTACCAACCGACAAGCCGTTCGGCGGGTGAATCGTGCCGGCGAGCATGTCGGTCCAAGCGGACGTCAGCGCCGGCATGAGCGAGCCGAGATAGTGCGTCCCGCCGGGTTGCTCGTAGAAGCTGACGGTTAGTCCGATCGATGCGAGATACGCCGCGGTCTCCTCGCCGTAGACCGTCGGAATATTTTCGTCGACCGCACCGGTAACGACGTACACCGGCGTTTCGCGAAAGCGCCAGCGTACGGTGGGAACCTCGCTGTTCAGCACCGCGCCGGAGACGCACATGATCGCGGCCCAACGGTCGGCGTGCAACGGCCCGACCGTGAAAACCGAGAACCCGCCCATCGAGTAACCGACCAAAAACGCGCGGCGAGGAGAGAGGCCGAGCGCGTTTTGAACGGCGTCGAGCGCTTGATACACGTCGTCGTCGGCCGGTGGCGCAAAATCGTAATGATCGCGCCCCCACGGAACCACCACCACGGTTTTTGTTTTCGCGGCAAGTTCGCGAAAATACGGCTCGCCGATCAGCTCCGTTTCGGTTTGTGGACGCCCGTGCAATAAAACGACGAGCGACGAATTCGCATCGGCGCCCGGCGGCACGTACAACGCAAACGGTTGAAGCGTTCCGTCGACGCGCGACCGCATCAGATGCTCCGTGAGACCCGGGGCGTTCGTAACGGGTGCGGTCGTGCCTGAAAGCAGATCCGTGACGAACGATGCGTCGAGCCGGCTCACCGTTTGGAGCCGCTCTTGCCACGCTTCCGCCGAGAATTGACTGGGCGCGGGTTGCGAGATTTCATCGAGATCTTCGAGAACGCGCACCAGCAAGGACGCGGCGGGGCCCTCGCCGAGGCGCTGCTGCGCAACGGGATAACCGGCCACCAGCGCGTCTTTGGCCTTCGCCAAAGGCGACGGCGCCGGCGTCGCTGCAACCGCACCGATGACCGAGCAAAGTGTGCCCGCGATCAGGCACTGCAACACGTACGTCTCCTCTGATGCGCCCGGTCCG
>JAFAIW010000128.1 GCA_019236495.1 Vulcanimicrobiota bacterium
GCGATCTGTGCCGGCTCCAGGTCGGCGGGGAAGATGCGTGCGAATGCGCGCTCGATGAAAACCGCGCAAGCGGCTTCGACGCGCGCAAACCAGCTCACGTGGCTCGCTCCAACCGTGAGATGAAAAACCCATCGCGTCCGTCGATACCGGGCGGCACGAGCACGTCTCCATCTTCAGTGAGGAAGGGTTCGTAGCGCGACGGGACGAGGCCGCGTGAAAAATTATGCCGGCGAAGGAAACCCTCGACGCGGTCCACCGTTTCGCGCGCGTCGGTGGAACACACCGCGTAAACGAGAGCTCCGCCGGGATAGACATGCGGCGCGATCGATTCCAAGAGCGCGGTCTGGAGGTGCGCAAGACGGGCCGCGTCGGCTGGAGTTTTGCGCCACCGCGCTTCCGGGTGACGCCCCAGGATCCCCAGACCCGAACACGGTGCGTCGACAATTGCGCGGTCGAATTGGCCGGGCAAGATCGGTTGCGTCGCGTCACCGGTAACGATCGCCGCGGTCGCGCCGGCCGCTTCTAACCGACGCGCGAGCAGCTCGGCTTTGCGCGCGTCTCTCTCCACGCACGTCAGCGTGCCGCTTCCGCTCAACCGCGCCGCAGACTGGAGCGCCTTGTTCCCGCGGCCGCTGCAAACGTCCAAAATCGCCTCGCCCGGCTGCGGATTCGCGATATCCACCGGCATTGCCGCCGCTTCGCTCTGCGTGACCCACTCGCCCTTCGCGTCCTCACCTTCGCGTCGTGGACCGTCGCGGTCCACGAGGAGCGTTTCCTCGACGAACGCGGAACGACGGGGCGCCCACCCTTCAGACGTAAGCCGCCGCGCGACGTCGTCGACCGGCACGCGCAACGTGTTCACGCAAATTGCCGATTGCGGCGATTCGTTGAGGCCCGCGAGGATCGTTTCGATACTTTCGCTCGCGAACGTTTCCATGAAGCTCCGAACGATCCAGGTCGGAAACGAAAATCGCACTCCCAAATAGTCCGCCCGGTCTTCGAAAAGGTGAGCATCCGGAAGCTGCGGATCGTCGCGCAACAGCGAGCGCAAGACGGCGTTGACGAGCGCGGCGGTTCCACGATGCCCGTACTGCTTTGCCAACTGTACGTATTCGCTGACCACCCCGTGCGCTTTCGAACGCAGAAACTTGAGTTCGTAGGTTGCTAATCTGAGGATCTCCGCAATCGTCGGCGGCAACGGTTTGTCGCGCCCGCCGACGTACGGGTCCAGAAAATACTCGATCGTGCGACGCATCTTGATCGAACCGTACGCGACCTGCGTGACAAACGCGCGGTCTCGATCGTCGAGCTTTTCGCTTCGGAGACGGTATTCGAGAGCTTCCTGGGCGCGCCGCTGCGGCCGGTCGAGCGCGAAGACATCGCGTGCGACTGCCAGCGCGACGCCCCGCGCGTTCATCGCGTGGCGTACGTCGCGTAGAATTGCGCGCCGGAGAGCGGGCCGCGATTCGGTGGAATCAGCTCTTCGATTTCGAGCACGCCCGCACCGCACGGTACGAGCACGCCCCGGCCGTCCGCGGCCGGTCGGACCGGAACGCCCGGTTCGCCCGAAGCGCTTTCGCCGGACGCGCGTGCGCGCACCAACTTCACCGGCGTTTGGCAGAGGTTCGCGCGAGCGAGCGGCGCCGGTGCGAGCGAACGAACGAACGCGGCGATACGAGGCGCCGGCTGCATCCAATCTACGAGCAAATCTTCTTTGCGGAGCGGTTTCGTCACGCTCGCCGCACCGTTTTGCGGAAACGGCGTCGCTCGCCCCTCCGCAAGCAACTCGATTGCGGCTTCGAGCAATTGCGCGCCGGCGATCGCAAGACGATCGTGCAGCACGCCGTACGTTTCGTCCGGACCGATCGAAATCGCATTCTGAAGCACGATGTCGCCCGTATCCATTCCCTCGTCCATCAACATGATCGTCACGCCGGTTTCGGTGACCCCATCGCGCAGGGCGTTTTGAATGGGCGTCGCGCCACGATAACGCGGCAAGAGGCTGGGATGGACGTTCAACGCGCCAAGGCGCGGCGCGCGCAGGAGCTCGCCCGGCAAGATGCGTCCATACGAGGCGAGCACGAACAAATCGAACGTTTCACTTCCAACGTCCTTTGCAAACTCGCGCAATGCCTGTGGCTGGTGGATTGGAACGCCGTACTTCAACGCTGCCGTTTTCACCGGCGACGGCACGAGCTTCTGTCCTCGACCCGCGCGCCGGTCAGGTTGCGTGACGACGCCCGCGAGATCGGCGACCTCCGCAACCGCATGCAAGCTGGGAACCGCGAAATCGCTCGTCCCGAAGAACAGCGTGCGGAGCGCGCGTGCGATGCGCTTAAGAGGCGGCTTCCGCCGCCGCGGAGTTCGCTTCGCCGCCTTCCGCCGCTTCGAGCTCTTCCGGCGTCACCGCCGGCCGCACGTTCTTCGCCCGGTCGATGTAGAGAACGCCGTCGAGATGATCGATCTCGTGTTGCAAACAACGCGCAAACAGGCCATCGCCTTCCAAGCGAATTTTCTTTCCGTCGCGATCCAAGCCGATTACGGTCACAAACTCGCTACGCGTGATTTCGCCGACGAGCCCGGGCACCGAGAGACAGCCCTCGAGCGACTCGACCTCTCCGCGCCGCTCGACGAATTTCGGATTGACCACGACAAACGGCCCGTGGTCGGGATCGCCGTCTTGCAAATCGATGGTAAATACTCTCTTGCTTACGTCGACCTGCGGAGCGGCAAGCCCGATGCCCGGCGCTTCGTACATCGTGACGAACATGTCGTCGAGCAGTTGCTGAAAGAGCGCGTCGTCCAGCTCGGCCGGACGCACTTTCTTCGCGACCTTGCGCAACGTCGGGTGCCCTTCTTCGATGATCTTTCGGACGTACGGCACGAGGACTTAGTACGCCGCTACGTTTCAGCGCCCCTCGGGACTCTTCTGTCCCGCGTTTGGGGGGCCATCGGTGGGCGCTGCGGGAGCGTGTGAGGTTTTTGGACATCACAGGATGTGATCTTCAAAACTTCGTTCTTCCAAAAACGAGGCGAGTAGGAATTTCGCACAACGCGAAATTCCGGGCGTCTCCCGCAGCGCCCACGACGGCCCCTACAAAATATAGTTCGTCAAGTCGGCGTTCTTCACGACGTCGGCTAACTTTTCGCGCACGTACGACGCGTCGATTACCACGTTGCCGCTTTCCTCGGGTGCATCGAAGCTGACGTCCTCGAGCAACCGCTCGAGCACCGTGTGCAAACGCCGTGCGCCGATGTTTTCGCTCTGTTCGTAGACCTGCATGGCGAATTGCGCGATCTGCTCG
>JAFAIW010000244.1 GCA_019236495.1 Vulcanimicrobiota bacterium
CCCTTCGAGACGCGCGCTTCGCGCGCTCCTCAGGGTGACACGAGCCCCACCAATTATTCGGTCCGGAATTCGAGGTCGCTGGTATCGCCCATCGGAACGGGCGCGAAGCCTTCGAACGAGGTCATGATGTACTCGCTGAAAAGCGCGTTCGGCCAGCCGAAGTCGGGGCGCGTATACCTGGCGGGATCGTTGGGATCAAACGATTCATGCAAGAGATGATCGCCCGGATCGCTCGCCAGCAATTGATTGACGACGTCCAGGCGTTCGGTCTGCGAGGTGGCGGTCATGCCTTGCATGACGAGCGCCAGCGGCCACACCCAGTGATCGGCGGTATGCTGGCTGCCGATTCCGCGCGCATGCGAACCCGAATAGTACGTTGGATTGTCGGCGGAAAGCAAAAATCGGCGGGTGTTTTGATAGAATTTGTCGTCGGGACGCAGATAGCCGAGATACGGCGCGGAGAGTAGGCTTGGAACGTTCGCGTCATCGGTCAAAATTGCATTACCCAGTCCGTCGACTTCGTACGCGTAGATCCACCCGTAGTTCGGCGTGAAAAACAACCCGTATTTCTGAATCCCCGCCTGCACTTCGTCGCGGAGCGATTTGTCCAAATGCGCTTTGATCAGATTGCGGTAAACGTCGCGTTCGATCTCGACCATGTCCCCGAGCGCGACCACCGCCATCATGTTTGACGGAATCAAGTAGTTGTAGTAGCACGCATCGTCGGAGGGCCGAAAACCGCTCCAGAGCATTCCCGTGTATCCAACCGGACGGCCCTTCCCATCAACCATCTCTTTGTGGCTGTACCGCGAATTGCGCGGGTGATCTTGTTCGCGCTGCATGGTTTCGAAAATCTTGTCGAGCGCCAGCGATTCGTCACCCGTGAAAATCGACGCGTCTCCGGTCGTCTTCCAATAACTCCAGGCGAGAATCACCGGGTAAGCCAGAGAATCCAGCTCGAATTTTTGCTCCCACACGCGATAGTCGAGGGTAAAGGCATTCGCGTACGGATCGATCTGCATGTACTTTGCTTCGCGCGCGATGATCGCTTTCAGCAGGGAACGCACCTGGGGGTCACCGTTCGCAAAGTAAAGATACGGGCGCACCTGCGCGCTGGCGTCTCGTAACCACTCGGCCGGAATGTCGCCGGTCGCGACGTAAGCGGTTCCGTCGGGTGCGTAGGTTGCCAGCTTGCTGGTTTCGAGCAGCGCGCTGCGATACAACTCTTGGAGATGGGCGTCGGGGTTCCGATAATTCTCTGCGGCTTTCGCGACGGCTTCGAGCTCCAGAGCCGGCACAGGCGCGACCGTGCTTACCACAAGTCCAAGAAGCACGGCGAGTGCGACGGCGAGCCTCACGACGCCCAGGCTCCATGCGCATACAACGATGAAAGCTCGCGGTGGCGGCCCTCGAAATCGAGCCCGTAACCAACCACGAACCGGTCGGGCGCTTCGAAGGCCCGATACCGGACGTCGAGATCCGCGATGCGGCGATGCGGCCGGTCGAGCAGCGTGCATACCGCGAGCGACGCGGGGCGGCGCGCGGCCAGCGTCTTCGTGACGTACCGCAGCGTCAACCCCGTGTCGATGATGTCGTCCACGATGATGACGTCGCGCCCCTCGATAGAGGCGGCGGTGTCTTTTTCGAATCGAATGCTGCGCTCGGCCGCAAACTTTGAAACCGCGATGAAATCGAATTCGCTCGGCCCGGGAACGGCTCGCGTCAAATCGGCCACGAAGGTCGCGGCCGATGATAGGATTCCCACGAACACCGGCACTCGGCCGGCATAGTCCGTTGCGATATCACGACCGATCTCGCGAACCCGCCGCGCAATCGTATCGGCGTCGTACAGCAGTTCCATCAAACGCTCAGAAGCTCGATGCGAACGCCCGGATAAGACGCCCGCAACAGTCTGAGCTTTCGATTCTTTCTCGTGCGGAATCGGGCTTTGCCGGCGCTGACTTCGACGTAAAGGTCGAAGGCAGGTAGGTAGAAATCGGGTGTAAACGCTTCGACCACGTTTCCTTCGGCGTCCCAGACAATAGGAAACGTTCGAGGCTCATAATGCCAGTCGATCTCAAAATAGTCGAAGAGGTGCGCGAGGTCTTCCTCGCTTGTATGAGCGAACCGCGGACGCATTGCCACGGGCGTATTTCTACGACGCGTCTGGCTCCGATTCCGCCTTTGCCGGCAATGCAAGCGTAAACCGCGCGCCGCCGAGCGAACCGCGATCGACCACGACGTCACCCCCGGCACGTCGCGCGATCATCCGAACGATCGCGAGTCCAATTCCCGCCCCGGGCGGCGACACGCCCGAACCGCGCGCGCGCAACTCGAAGATTCGCGCGCATTCCGCCGCCGCGACACCGGGGCCGTCGTCTTCGACGATCACCTCGACGAACGCGCCGCGACGCCGTACCGAAGCCGCGGCGACTCCCCCTTCGCGCGCGTATTTGATCGCGTTATCAAGCAAATTGATCGTGGCGTGCAGGCATGCATCCACCCCGATCGCCGCAACGGCCTGCCCCGTCACATCTATGGTGAGGCGAATACCGCGTGCGGACGCGAGCGGCCGGACGGCGTCGCACGCTTGCGACAATGAGTCGCTCACGTCGCATGCGGACGTGTCGAAGCGTTCCGTCGAAAGGTCGAGCAGGGAGAATTCGAACATATTCTCGACGAACCGGGTTAAACGTAGAGCTTCGCTACGCGCCGTGCGCAAAAATCTCGCCGCCGTCGTCGCGTCGATGCCGCCGTCTGCGAGCGTTTCAAGAAAGCCGCGAATGGACGTCAGGGGCGTTCGTAGTTCATGGCCGACGGTTGCGAAGAAGGTAAATTGCTCGCGTTCGCGCCGGCCCTGCTCGAGGGCGCCGGCCAACGCGTCGACGAGCTGCGCGCGCGTCCGCACCGAACGCGCATAGGCCCATCCGCCCTCGATCCGAGCGTCGACTGCGCCTTCGATGCGTGCGACGATCCGCGCCAGAGCGGCGCGACATTCGCGCGGCGACGGACCGGTCCCGCGCGCTCCGCTACGCACTCCCTCGAGCATTGCGGCCGCGAAGAGTCCCGTTCCCGGATCGTGACCGAGGCGGTCGTTACCGCGCAAACAGTGTGCCGCGGCATCGAGCAATGCCGCCCGCGCAACGCGCTCAATGCGCCGGGCGACGATTCGTCCGCGGCGCAGAGCGACCGCTTCGAGCTCTGCAAGCCGCAGCGCAAAGAGCGGAACCGGCTGAGTCCGAACGGCGGCGCCGATGCGCCGGCTAAATACGGCCAGCCGCTCGCAGCGCTCAGACGCGTACGAATTTGTATCCGAAGCCGTGCACCGTTGCGACGACGGAACCGAGTCGTCCGCGCTCCTCGATCTTCGCTCGTACGCGTCTGATGTGAACGTCCACCGTCCGCTCGTCGCCCTCGTAGTCGAACCCCCACACGCGCTCCAGGAGGACCGTTCGCGATAAGGCGATGCCGGCGTTTCCGGCCAGGGTCAACAGGAGCGCGAACTCGCGCGGCTTGAGTCCGACGTCGACGCCGTCGATGCGCGCTTCCCGCGCCGCTTCATCGATTTCGAGGCGGCCGAAACGAAGCACGGAAGGGCGCGTCTCCACCGTGCGCCCGCCGCGATGGAGAATAGCCTTGACGCGGGCGACGAGCTCTCTCACGGAAAACGGCTTGCAGACGTAGTCGTCGGCGCCGAGTTCGAAACCCACGACGCGATCGACTTCGTCGGTTCGGGCGGTAAGCATGACGATCGGAACGTTACATCGTTCCCGTCGCAAGGTTCGAGCGATTTCAAGCCCGTCGATGGCAGGCAAGCCAAGATCCAGCACCGCGAGCGACGCCCGTTCGCGCGCGATGCGCAACGCAGCCATCCCATCGCCCGTGGCGACCACATCAAAACCGGCGCTTTCGAGATGGTGGACGAGCAATTCTCGAATCGCCGCATCGTCCTCGGCCACCAAGACACACGGCGCCGGCATGTCTGCGACAGTGCCCGCCGAAGAGCGCCGCATGACGAGGATCGAAAACGTCCGCGGCATCTTTATCGGGGAGAGTGGGCTGCGGCCGTGGTGGCGCTTCGCCGCATTTTTTGCGTTGGCATATGTTTGCCTCGACCAAACGGATCGTTACGTCACGCCGTGGCTCTTAAATGCGCTGCGCGTCGAGCCCACCCTGAATGCGCCGCTGTTGATCGTCAGCGAATCGGTGCAGCTCGTCGTGGTCGTCGCACTTACCGCCGTCTTCGCCGCCTTCGAGCGCCGGCGCATCGACCGCTACGGGCTGCCGGTGGAGCGGGCGTTTCGTTCAGAATTCTGGGACGGAACGTTAGCTGGGATCGTCGTGATCGCCCTCGTCGGCGCGGCGATGCTGGCGGGCGGCGGTTTTGTGATTCACGGACTGGGCAACGCGTTGCCGCGCTTGTTGGGCAGCGCGCTGATGTGGCTCGTCGCGATGGTGCTCGTGGGTTTCAGCGAAGAGCTGCTCTTTCGCGGGTATCTCCTCGATTCGCTCCGTCGAAGCGTCGGGTTTTGGCCGGCCGCGATCGTCACCTCGCTGATTTTCGGTGCGGCCCACATCAACAAACCCGGCGAAAATTTCATCGACATCTTCAACATCATCGTGATCGGATTTTTCGTCTGTTTCACGATTCTTCGCACGGGGTCGCTGTGGTGGGCCATTGGGTTTCACATGGCCTTCGACTACATGCAAATTTTTGCGATCGGGACTCCGAACGGCAGCGCGCGTCCGGTCGATACGCTGTGGAACGCGACGTTTCCCGGACCGGCATGGCTCAACGGCGGCGTGCTGGGCACCGAAGCCAGCTATCTGATGTTACCGGCGATCGCGCTGCTATTCGTGTACGTGCAGCGCCGTTATCCCGGCGATCGCGCGCAACTTCCGATAGATCGAGGAAGCGGGGAAGCCGAGACGTTCGAGCGCGCGGGCGGCTGACGGATAGCTCGTGCCGGGTCGTCTCTCGAAGATGCGCCCGACGGCACGCTCCAATCGCGCTTCCTCGCCCGTCTCGGCGCCGCACACTGCGACGCGCGCAACGTCACGATCGATGCCGCGCCTTACGAGATCGCCGATCAAGCGCGCATCACCGACGGCCTTGCGCCGTTGCTCGACGTAGAGCTGCGCGAAGAGACGATCGTCGACGTACCCTTCGCGTTTGCACCGCTCGACGGCAGGGCGTATCGCCTCTCCGTCGAGACCGCGCCGCTCGAGCCGCTCCCAGAGCTGCGCTTCGGTCAACCTGCGTCGCGCGAGCATTCGCAACGCGCAGACGTAGGGCGTCACTCCTCGTCGCTGCCGACGACCGCCCCCGCCACGTGGCCGTTCTTTGAAACCGCTGCGGCGATTGCTTCGCGAATCTTCGCCGAAATCTCATCGGCGAGGTCGGAGTGTTCTTCGAGATATGCCTTTGCGTTCTCGCGGCCTTGCCCGATGCGCATCTCGCCGTAGGTATACCACGAGCCGCTCTTGCCGACGATGTTGCGCTCGAGCGCAACGTCGAGGATGGAGCCCATCTTCGAGATCCCGTGCCCGTACGTAATGTCGAATTCGGCTTGTCTGAACGGGGGCGCCACCTTGTTCTTTACGACCTTTACTCGAGTGCGCGATCCGACGACGTCTTGCCCGATCTTGATTTGTTCGAGCTTGCGTACGTCGAGACGAATCGAAGCGTAGAACTTCAGCGCGCGGCCGCCCGACGTCGTTTCGGGATTTCCGAACATGACGCCGACTTTCTCGCGCAACTGATTGATGAAGATCATCACCGTCTTCGAGCGTGAAATGGCGGAGGTCAGCTTGCGCAACGCTTGCGACATCAGACGCGCCTGCAGTCCAACGTGCGCATCGCCCATGTCGCCTTCGAGCTCGGCCTTGGTCACGAGCGCAGCAACGGAGTCGACAACGACCACGTCGACTGCGTTGCTGCGCACGAGCATCTCCGCAATATCCAATGCCTGCTCGCCGGTATCGGGCTGCGAAACCAACAAATTGTCGAGATCGACGCCGAGTGCCGCCGCATAGGTGGGATCGAGTGCATGTTCCACGTCGATGAAGGCCGCCGTTCCGCCGGTTTTTTGAGCTTCGGCGATGGCGTGCAACGCGAGCGTCGTTTTTCCGCTCGATTCCGGCCCGTAGATTTCGACCACGCGTCCGCGTGGAAAGCCTCCAACCCCGAGCGCCAAGTCGAGCGCGATCGAACCGGACGGCACGACCTCGATCGACATCCGTTCTTGCAGCTCGCCCATCCGCATGATCGAGCCCTTTCCGAATTGACGCTCGATTTGCGTCAATGCGTTGTTGAGAGCGATCTGCCGGTCGTCTTGCGAAGCCATTCTTTCATCTCCGTTCTGAGAGGATCGTTTTGGTGGTGCAATCACGCTAACGCGAGGCGGTGACAACTGTCTGGCATCCCTCATGCCGCATCCTCGAAGAGTGCGTCGATGAATTCCGCGGGCTTGAACGGTCGCAACGCCTCTACCGATTCTCCGAGCCCCACGAGCTTGATCGGAACTTCCAAGGTGTCGACGATGGCCACCAATACGCCGCCCTTGGCGGTGGAGTCGAGCTTGGTGACCACGATCCCGCTGAGGCGCGTCGCTTCATTAAATAGGCGGGCCTGCGAAATCGCGTTCTGCCCGGTCGTTCCGTCGACGACGAGCAGCGTTTCACTCGGCGGGGCGCCCGTCTCGCGCTCGACGACGCGATGCATCTTCTTCAGCTCTTCCATGAGGTTGGTCTTTGTCTGCAGGCGTCCGGCCGTATCGACGACGATAACGTCGGCCTCGCGCGCCTTGGCGGTCTGCAGCGCGTCGAACACGACCGACGACGGATCGGCGCCTTCCGCGCCGCGAACGAGCCCGGCACCGCTGCGGTCTGCCCACACCGCGAGTTGCTCGGCTGCGGCGGCGCGAAACGTATCGGCGGCGACGAGCAGCACGCGTTTTCCCTGATCGCGGAGACGGGCCGCGAGCTTGCCGATCGTCGTCGTCTTTCCGCTGCCGTTGACCCCGACGACGAGCCACACCGACGGTTTTCGCGATAAATCGAGATCTGCACCGGGCACGGTGAGAAATCGTTCGACGTCTTTGCGAAACCGCGCGATGGCTTGATCGCTGGTGCGCCAGAGTTCCTGACGTTGGACCGTCTTCAAGCCGGCGATGATCTTCGCCGTGGTGGGAACGCCGAAGTCGGCCACGAGCAGCAACTCTTCGAGCTCTTCCCAGAACGCCGCGTCGATCGGCTTGCGCGCTCGCCCGAGGTTCTCGACCGCGGCGAGTGATTCGCGCGATCGTCCGAACGCGGCCCGAAGCCGGTTGAAAAAGCTCACGGGCCTCCTCCTTCGCGGGGTCCCAATCGAACTCCTGTTCGATTGGGAGGGCCGGTCAAGCGGGCCGGCCGGTATGGCGGATCGCGCCGCCGACGACCATCCCGAAGAACGCCAATGTGGCGGACGCGATCGCAAACGAGGTGGGCAGGAAGGGCGTCGACGACGCTTTCGCCGCGATCACCGACGCCCCGAAAACGATGACGCCGAGAACGGCCGCATGCCGGAATCGGGCCGCCGGGGCAAGCGCGGCGGCGGTATAGCCCGCCACGATCGCCGCAACGAAACTCCACACCAGATTTCCACGAAAGTAGGCGCGCGGCGGTGCGATCCCCGCGTGTGCGAGCGCGCTCGATCCCATCGTGAGCGAAAGCAAGATCCAATTGCCCGCAAGCAGCAACAGCCAAAAAATCAGCAAACCGAAAATCAGGGCGACGATGCTGCGCAGCACCGCTATCCAGGTACGCGCTGATCGAGACGAAAGACGTACGCCAGCACTTCTGCAACGACGGCGTACAGCTCGCGCGGTAAGACGTCGGTAACGTCGAGGCGCGCAAGCGCTTCGACGAGCGCGGCGTCTTGGTGCAAGGGCACGCCGTGCTCCTTCGCGATGGCGACGATCTCTTCGGCAATCAAGCCGCGCCCCGTCGCAATGATTTCGGGCGCCTCCGCCTTGACGGGATCGTATTTTAGAGCGGCAGCCGCAGGACGCGGCCGGACCGCTTTGCGCATGTCGTAGTAGCGATGATCGCTCATGCGCGGAGATCCACGTTGGTGTCGCGTTTCACGGGCGCCGCGGGCGGTGCGACCGCTGCCGGTTCGGGAGCGCGTTGCACGTCGGCCGCCATCGAAGCGATCCGATAACGCAACAGCTCGAGGCGCGCGCGCAGATCGGGAAACGAATCCGTGAAGCGCTCCACCGCCGAGCTCCGATCCGTTTTCACATCGACCTTGACGCTTCGGCCCACCGTATCGAGATCGATCGCCACCGTCCCGAGAGTTTTCGTATCGAGGACGAACGCGATATGGAAATTGTCGGCGTCGAGCCGCTCCTTGCCTTTTCCGGCGTCGCGTGTTATGCGTACTTGCGACGCGCGACCTTCATCAAAGAAGTATACCGGCAGCGAAAGCGTGAGCGCGCGCGGGTCGATAACGTTGTTGGCCGCTACATTGAGTTGCGCGGCGGTCAGTGCGGTAAGCGTGTCGGTGAGCGCCTGCGTGAGCTGCGGGGAACGCTGCACCGGCGGGTTTTGCACGAGCGAAACGACCGCTTCTTTCAAATCGGCGGAAAGCGCCGCTTGCCGCTCCGCAACGCGGGCTTGTGCCGCAATCGCCACCGGCGTATCGCTCGGCGACGCGTGCGGCGGCGGGGCCGGTGCCGGCGTCTGTCCGGGCGGCGCCGGCGGTGGCGAGGCTTCGATCAAGGCGCGAACGATTGCGGCGATCTTCGCCTCCGCGCCTTCGAAAACGTTGGCAATGAACGAGCTGAGTTGGGCGGTAAATGCTTGTTCGTTCGCAGGGTTTAAGTTCGAAAGAAACGTCGTCAGCGTTTGCAGCGTCGCGACGCGCGGGTCCGCAGGTGGACTCTGAGCGAGAACGGTCTGCAGATTGCGCAACGCCGCCGTCACCTGCGAGGTCGCATCGCCGACGATGCGTGCGGCGGCGAGCGTCAGCGGGGATGACGGAATCCGGAGCGCTGCGAGCAGTTTTCCGGGATCGTTTGCAGCAAGCGCAACGCGCACCGCAATTTGAGGCGGCACATTTTGTGCGGCGGGTGCGTTTGGCGCAGCGGTCGACGCGGCGGGCGTCTTCCCGGCGCTCGCGTCCGGGGCGGATGGAATCGAAATCGGCCGCGTAAAGACCGCTTCGCGCAACGCGGAGCGCACCGCCGCTGCCGAGGCCTGGGCGGCCGCGGGCGGCGACGGGGGCGGTTGCGAAACGCGCGCGGCGGGTGCGCTCGGAGCGCGTGCGGCCGCTTGCGGCGGCACGGCTTGCGCCGCTGGAGTGGCGGGACGCGACGGGGCGACGGGCGCGGCGCCGCGCGCTTCGACGCTCGCGGCCCGGTTCGCCGCCAAACGTGCTTCGATCGCAACCGGTTCGGGCGTCGGGCGCGCGGCAGGAGCGGGAGGCGCATTCGACGGTCGCACGGAGGCCGCCACGAAAACTTCGCGTGGCGGCGCGACCGGCGGCGCTTCGGGTGCCGCGGGAGGCGATGGAGAGGCGGCGTCCGTCTCGGGCAGTGCCGGCGGCGTGGTATTCGGTGCGGCGACATTCGGCGCGGGCGGGAGCAGCGTCGAGAGCGTCGCGGTGACCGGCGCTCCTTCCGGCAATGCAACCTCCGGAACGAAGGTCGGTACCGGATTTTGCGGATCTTGCACGCCGAGATTGCGCACGAGAATTTGGTTGCCCGAAAAGCCCGTCACTTGCAGCAGCAACGTTTCTCCCGGATCGACGCCGGGCGGAAGTTGCGCTACGACCTGCTGCCCGAGAATCAAGAGCAAGTCCGCGCCGCCTTTCGGCGGCAAGATCGTGGCGGCGAGAACGTCGCCGACCGAAAGCTGCGTTTGCAGCAACTCCGCAACGTCGCCGAGCGAAAGTGCTGCGTCGGCAATTGCGGTAAGAATCGCGGCGCGTTGCGCGGCGAGGGCGGCGAGCGGATCGAGTGCTGACATGGAACCCTAGGCGGTAAAGTCTATGAAGTGCCGTCCTTCGCCGGCGAGTCCGAGCGGCGATTCGGGTTCTTCGGTTTTTTGTTCGCCGCCTTGACGGCGCTGACGCCCGCGGCGATTACGCGCGTCGGTATCGGCTTCGCCCTTCGGACCGACCTTGTTGCCTTCGGCATGCGCCGATTCTTGAACGGTTTCTTCTCGATGCTCGAGCTGGGAAGCAAACGTAGCCTGGGCCGCTTGCTGCGCTACCGCCGGCGCCTCTTCGGCATTGCGAAGGACCGCATTGCTCTGCGTTGCCTGGGCGATAACACCCTGAAGGTCGACCGGTCTGATCGCCATGCGGCCCTCCTTTCGCGGGGGCCCCGTGGGCTTATCCCGCTATTCCTATATCGGCTTGATTCGGCGCCTTGCGGACGTATTTCTGCTTGACGTTGGGGTCGCCGTCCCGATAGCCCAGGTCGGACCGCAAGTTGCGCAGTTTGGCGCGCAGATGGATGACGGCTTGCGCGTGGATCTGCGAAACGCGGGACTCCGAAACGTTGAGCGCACTTTTGATCTCTTTGAGGGTCAAGCCGTCGAAGTAGTACAGCGATATGACGGTGCGTTCTTGCGGCGGAAGCTCGTCCACGGCTTTGATCAGCGAAGACTTGATTTCGCGAGACTCGACCGCGGTCGTGACGTCGTTGTCGAGGTCTTTGAGCGTATCGACGAGCGGGATCTCGTAGCCTTTTTCGTTTGGAAGGAACTCTTCGAGCGAGAGCACCGACGTGCCACGAATGCGCTGCATCAGAACGTCGAGCTCTTTGACCGTCAAGCCCATCTTCGCGGCGACTTCTTCTTCGGTCGCGGCGCGCCCGAGTGAGATTTCGAGTTCTTGATAGACGCGCTCGAGCTCGCGAGCGCGTTGCCGAACCGCGCGCGGAACCCAATCGAGCGCGCGTAACGCGTCGAGAATCGCTCCGTTGATACGGGTTATCGCGTAGGTTTCGAACTTGACGCCGCGAGCATCGTCATACTTTTCGATCGCGTCGATGAGCCCGAGAATGCCGTCGTTGATCAAGTCGTTGATCTCGACGTTCGGTGGCAGATTGATCGAGATTCGCCCAGCAACATATTTCACAAGGTGTAAGTACTTGTGAACGATTTCTTCGCGGGTCAGCTCGTTGCCACCGATGACGTATCGATGCGAGCTTCGGGTCAGCTTCATCCACGCTCCAGGAGTGGCCGGCAAGCCACCTGACTGCTCGGCTTATTCAGAGAATCGCCGAGCCCGACCTACCGAAAGCGGGCGGCATCGGCAACGAATCGGTTAAGATCCGGTCAGTTCTCGGAGCGTCCGCGCAACCGCTTCAAGCGGCACCACGCGGTCGACGAGACCCGCGCTGGCGGCCGCGCGCGGCATCCCGTAGACAACGCAGCTCGCCTCGTCCTGACCGACGACGTAGCCGCCGGCTCCCTTGAGTTTTCGCAGGCCGACGACGCCGTCTTGGCCCATCCCGGTGAGAATCACGCCGATCGCCGCCGCGCCGAAGGCGTCGGCGACCTCGGCGGTCATCACGTCGACGCTCGGAACGTGCAGTGAGTTCGCGGTATCCCGGCTTAAGACGACTTCCACGCTGCTTCCGGTTCGGCGCAGGCCGAATTGCTGCCCCGCCGGCGCGACCAGCGCGGTCCCGGCCTCGAGCAGCATGCCGCTCTGTGCTTCAATCACGCGCACGTGGCTTTGCGCGTTCAAACGCTCCGCGAGCGGACGCGTGAAGCCGACCGGCATGTGTTGCACGATGACCAGCGGCGCCGGAAACAGCGCGGGGAGCTTGGGAACGATGTGCGACAATGCGACCGGGCCGCCGGTGGACGTGCCGACGGCAATGCAATGATACTCCGACCGAGTCCGCGCCGGAGCAATAGGTTCCGCCAGCATCGCCAACGTCTCGCGGTCGGGGCGCCTGACGCCGCGGCGTGCGAACGTCCGGACTTTCGCGATCAGATCGCGCGCGACGTTCTTGATGTCGACGTACGCGGCATCCGGCTTCGGAATGAAATCGATCGCGCCCGCGTCGAGCGCTTGGAACGTCGTCTCCGCTCCCTCGCGCGTGAGGGCACTCACCATGATGATCGGAATTTGATATTTGGAAGCAATAACGCGCACCGCTTCCAAACCGCCCATCCCGGGCATCTCGACGTCCATCGTGATAACGTCGGGATTGAGTTGAGCGGTTTTTTCGATCGCGTCTTCGCCCGTGCGCGCGGTCCCGCAAACGACGATTTCCGGCTCGCCTTCGAGCATCTTCGTGATGGCTCGCCGCATGAACGCAGAGTCGTCGACGACCAAGACGTTAATTGGCATTCTTGAGCCTGTAGTAGATGGCTTTGGGAGTGACGACCGGTTCGTACGCATCGGTCAACCGGATGATCGACTCCGCGTGGCCCAAGAACAGAAAACCGCCGGGCCGTAACGCCGTCGCAAACGCCTGCACCACTTTTTTCTGCGTCGGCTTGTCGAAATAGATCAAGACGTTCCGGCAGAAAATGGCGTCGAGCTTTCCCATTCCCGCCACGGCCTTTTCGTCCAATAGATTCAGCCGGGAAAAGGTCACCAAGCGCTTCACGTCGTCGGAAATCAGAAAGCCTTCCTGAAACGGCTTGAAGTACTTCTGCACGACCTCCGGTTCGGTGGCGCGAAACGATAGCTCGCGGTAAAAGGCCGTCGCGCACCGTTCGAGCGCACGCGGTGAGATGTCGGTCGCCGCGATGGAGAACGCCGACGGAGGCACGCGCCGTCCTTCGAGCAGCATCATCGCTAAGCTAAAAGGCTCCTCACCGGTCGAACACGCCGCCGACCAGATTTTGAGCACGCCTCCGCCGTGACGGTAGTGATCCTCGACGACGTCCTTCGCGAGAATATCCAGCTGAGCGCGCTCCCGAAAGAAATACGTTTCGTTGTTCGAGAGCACCGAGGCGAGTTCGGAATATTCGGCCTCGCGCTCCGAATCCGTTTGGAGAAACCGTACGTATGAAGCAAAATCCGGAACGCTGCGTTTGATCAACCGTGTCTGAAGGCGGCTCTGCAACAAGAACTGCTTTGAGTCGTCGTAATAAATCCCGAATTTCTCGCGAATGAGGTCGCGGATCGCGCGGAACTCGTCCTCCGAAATGGGCGTCGTCGCCATCGCGCTTTACGCGGGCGGCATCGCGGCGAGCATGCGATCCGAGCGGCGTGGGCGGTGCGCAAGTAGGAACTCGACACGGTTATACGGTGCCACGGTGCCAAGCGGGATTCGAAGGGCGCCCGCGCTCGCCCCCCTTTCGACAGGGTCGCTCCGGCCACGCGTCCAACATCGCCCGGTCACTCGTCCCGCTCTTACCGCGGGCGCTTTTCTCCTGCTATTTAAAGGAACGGAATGACTGCACTGTCAGCGTCGGCGATTTGGTACGGCCTCGGGGCCGGCATCCTCGCAATCGCCTACGGACTCTATCTCACCGGCTGGGTCATGGCTCAGCCCGCGGGCAACGACCGCATGCGCGAGATCGCGGCCGCCATTCAGGAAGGCGCGATGGCGTTCTTATCGCGCCAGTATCGCACCATCGCCATCGTCGCGGTGGTCCTTGCGATCTTGATCTTTGTCGCTCCGGCGCTTGGGTGGGAAGCCGCCGTCGGCTTTCTCATCGGTGCAGTGCTCTCCGGTGCCGCCGGATTCATCGGCATGATCGTTTCCGTGCGTGCGAACGTCCGCACCGCCGAAGCGGCGCGCGGCGGCATCGCGCCGGCGCTCGCCCTTGCGTTCCGCGGCGGTGCCGTCACCGGCATGCTGGTGGTCGGTTTGGGTCTGTTCGCGGTGTCGGGATATTACTGGCTGTTGTTGCAAATCAATAACGGCGACGTCGCGCATTCGCTCGACGCAATGGTCGGCCTCGCTTTCGGCTGCTCGTTGATTTCGGTCTTTGCGCGTTTGGGCGGCGGCATCTACACGAAGGCGGCCGACGTCGGCGCGGATTTGGTCGGAAAAGTCGAAGCGGGAATTCCGGAAGACGATCCGCGCAATCCGGCCGTCATCGCGGACAATGTCGGTGACAACGTCGGCGATTGCGCCGGAATGGCGGCCGATCTTTTCGAGACGTACGTCGTGACGACCGTTGCGGCGATGTTGCTCGGGTTCCTCATCTTCGGCGCCACCATTCCGGGCGCGGTGACGTTTCCGATTTGGCTCGGCGCGATTTCGATCGTTGCATCCATCGTCGGCTCATTCTTCGTCCGTATGGGCAAAGACGGGCGCGGATCGATCATGGGCGCGCTCTATCGCGGCATGCTGGTTGCGGCCGTTATTTCGGCGATCGGTTTCTGGTTCATCAGCGGGAGCGTTTTCGCCAACGCCCCAGGCGTGAGCCCGGTTGGGATATTCGTGTGCGCGCTCGTCGGCCTGATGGTGACGGCGCTGATCACGTACATCACCGAGTACTACACCGGCGCGCAATTTTCGCCGGTGCAGCGCATCGCGAAAGCCTCCGTCACGGGACACGCTACGAACATCATCGCGGGTTTGGCCGTCGGTATGCAGGGCACGGCGCTCCCGGCAATCGTGATCGTGATCGGCATTCTCGTGTCGTACTCGGTTTCCGGCATCTACGGCGTGGGTATCGCGGTCATGTCGATGCTTTCGCTGGCCGGAATCGTCGTCGCGATCGATTCGTTCGGTCCGATCACCGATAATGCGGGCGGCATCGCCGAGATGGCCGAGCTGCCTGAGAGCGTGCGCAACGTCACCGATCCACTCGATGCGGTCGGAAATACGACGAAAGCCGTCACGAAAGGCTACGCCATCGGGTCCGCCGCGCTGGCTGCGATCGTGCTTTTTGCTTCGTTTCTGCGCGAGCTGCAGAACCATTGCACCGCGCAGCACGCGGCTTGCGCGACACAGCCCATCACCTTTGCGGTGGGCGATCCATATGTTTTGACCGGACTCTTCATCGGCGGCCTACTGCCGTTTCTGTTTGCGTCGCTGTCGATGGAAGCCGTCGGCCGGGCCGGCGGAGCGGTGGTCGAGGAAGTGCGCCGGCAATTTCGCGAGATTCCCGGGATCATGGCCGGAACCGCAAAGCCGGACTACGGCACCACGGTCGACATCGTGACGCGCGCTGCGCTGAAGGAAATGATTCTTCCCGCGCTCATTCCGGTGGGCGTGCCGATTCTCGTGACGCTCCTCACGTTCTTCAATGTGCTCAAAGGCTACACCGGGGCGCAGATGATGGGCGGAATTCTCATGGGATCGATCGTCACGGGACTGTTCGTCGCGATCTCGATGACGACGGGCGGCGGCGCATGGGACAATGCAAAGAAATACATCGAGGACGGTCACTACGGCGGCAAAGGCTCGGTCGCGCACGCTGCCGCGGTCACCGGTGACACGGTCGGCGATCCGTGCAAAGATACGGCCGGTCCGGCGATCAATCCGATGATCAAAGTGCTCAACATCGTTGCGCTCTTGCTCGTCGCCTTCTTAGTGCACTAGTTCCCCGTGTCACCCTAATGGTGTCACCCTGAGCCTGTCGAAGGGCCGCATGTCACCCTAATGGTGTCACCCTGAGCCTGTCG
>JAFAIW010000246.1 GCA_019236495.1 Vulcanimicrobiota bacterium
AAGGAAGCCGGCGTCGCCCACACCCGTCGGCTGCCGCGCCGGCCTAACCCCATGGTACGTCAGGGCGGCCGGCCCAGGCGCTACCCAAACGTGGGTAGCGGGTTCGCACCGAGGCGATCGAGCGAGACGGCGACGGCTGCGACGTGCGCGGCCGATTCGATTTCGCCGCGCCGGACCAACTGCCAGACCTCCGCAATCGGGACTTCTTGAATCTCGATCGCTTCCGTCGGATCGAGATCCGGCGGTTGCGCCGGAGCGACGTCCCTGGCCAAGAAAAGGTGCATGACGCTGTTTGAACTCGAGGGGTCGGACGGGAACGAGCCGAGATGCTCGAGGGATCGCGATGCGTGCCCGGTCTCTTCGAGCAACTCCCGCGCCGCGGTGGCCGAGGGCGTCTCTTCCAGATCGATCATTCCGGCCGGAAGCTCGAGCAGCGGGCGGCCGATGCCGTGCCGGTATTGGCGCACCAGCAACACTTCGTTCCGGGAATTTATCGCGAAAACGATGACGTATCCACGACTTTCGCGCACGAAATATTCGTCGACGATCGTTCCGTTGGGGAGTTCGATCGTATCGCGACGTACGCGCAAGTAGTGAGAGTCGGTGATATACATCGACGCCAACACGCGCCACTCCGAGCGTTCCATGCGTACCATCCTACCACGGTAGTTATTTTCGGGTCCTGCGCGGAAACAAACCGTCCATGAGCCGGGTCGCCGTCGTCGGTGCGGGTACCATGGGAGCGGGAATCGCGCTAGCCGCCGCGCGCGCGGGATTCGACGTCGCGCTGATCGAGATCGACCCCGCCGCTCGTGCGCGAGCGCTCGAACGACTCGCTCGCGATGCGCGGCGGTTGCAAGACGAACCGGCCATGAACCGCATCGCGTGGCCCGGGTCGATCGACGACCTGCCGCCGTGCGACCTCGCCATCGAGGCGGTACCCGAAGACCTTGCGCTGAAGTCGCGCGTGCTGACAGCGCTCGCTCGTACCGGCAGCGGCTGCGTGCTGGCAACCAACACCAGCTCGCTTTCCGTAACTGATCTCGCGGTATCGATCGGTGACGACGCCGCGACGCGTTTGATCGGATTGCATTTTTTCAATCCGCCCACCGTCATGAAGCTGGTCGAAATCATTCCGACCGATGCGACACGATCCGACGTCACCGAAGCCGCGCGCGCGTTCGTCGAGCGCCTCGGGAAAACGGCCGTTCTCGCCAAAGATACGCCGGGGTTCATCGTGAATCGGGTCGCGCGTCCTTACTACTTGCAAGCGCTGCGGGCGCTGGAGCGCGAAGTAGGCGACGCCGAAATGCTCGACCGCGTCGCGCGCGGTGTAGGGTTTCGCATGGGACCGTTCGAGTTGATGGATCTCATCGGTCTCGACGTCAACCTCGCAACCTCGGAGTCGATCTTCCAACGAACGCACGCTAAGCGTCTCGCGCCTTCGGCGTTACAGCAGGCTATGGTGCGTCAGGGACGCCTCGGACGCAAGAGCGGTGCGGGTTTCTACGACTACGCAGGGGGCGCCGCACCGCAAGCGCCGATGCACGAAGAAAATAATCCGGAGATCGATGAAGCCGCGCCGCGCGATGAAGACGAACGTATCGCGATCGTGGGTTTCGGCGGCTTCGCCGAAGAGTTGCACGAGGAACTTTCTCGACGCTATGCGCAGGTCGTGCGCGTGGATAACGACGACGCGATTGACGAGTTGCCGCTCGATACGACCGCACTGTTCGACGTCGGCGACGGCGCAAACGATCGCGCGCATCAGATCAAGGAATACGACAACCTTTTCCCGCCGGAAACCGTGCTCTTCGCGGACGCGTACGTCACCGACGTCGAAAAACTCTCGCCGCGCTTGCGGAATCCGGAACGTCTCGTCGGTTACGGCGTGCTCTCTTCGCTTTCTCGCCAGCACGTCGTAGAGATCGCCGATCTCGACGCGACGTCGGACGATGCGATGGAGCTGGCGCAAGAGCTCTTCGGCGCGCTTCAAAAGACCGTCGCACCGATCGGGCCGGGTCCCGGCCTCTTTTTGGGACGCACCGTCGCGGCGATCGTCAACGAGGGCGTGTATGCGGTGCAAGACGGGATTGCGACGGCCGCGGACGTCGACGTTGCGATGCGGCTCGGCACGAACTATCCGCTCGGCCCGATCGAATGGGGACGGGAAATCGGCGCCGCGCGCATCTCCGCGATTCTCGAACGGGTTGCGCAAGAAGATGGTCCCGATTTCGGCCCGGCGCGGGCCCTACGATTCCTCGATCTCGACGACGCCGGCCTCCCCGATGGCGCTACGGCGCTTTAGTCTCCGGCAGTCGCTGGGCGAAGCGCGCGAAGCGGCATTTTTGCTCGTCGACTTTCCGGTCACGCGCGGCCGCTTGGAATATGCGCTTTTCCATCGACGCCGCAACGATCTGGGCGGGTACTGCATCGATCACCTCATCTGCGATCGCGTCGTCAATGAGAGTCCCACGGTACTCGACGAATTCAACCGCGCGCTCGTCGATATCGAACGCCTTTCACTCAATGACGGCGTGCTGAAAGTCTCCGGCGACGACAGCGAACTACGCATTCGCATCGCGTCCGGCGCAGAGCTGCTGCTGTATCGCTACTCGGTGGGCGATCGCGTTTATCCGGCATCCGGCGGCGACGCGCAGGACCGGCAAGCGATGGATCTCGTGCGGACGTTACCCTCTTCGGGAATTTTGCGCGAGTACGTGCGCCACACGGGAGCGGAGGTACGTCAATTCGAGATCGGGATGTAGTCGTCGTCGATGCCGTGCGCACGCCGATCGGCAGATACGGCGGCGCGCTTTCGGCGGTGCGGCCCGACGATCTCGCGGCGCTCGTCGTGCGCGCGTTGGTCGAGCGCACCGGCATCGATCCCGGCGCGATCGAAGACGTGTACTTCGGGGCGGCCAATCAAAGCGGCGAAGACAATCGCAACGTCGGACGCATGGCGGCGTTGCTCGCAGATCTACCAATCGGCGTTGCCGGCACGACGATCAATCGACTGTGCGGAAGCAGTTTGCAAGCGATCAACTCTGCCGCTCAAGCGCTCGCATGGGGCGACGGTGACGTTGCCATTGCGGGCGGCGTGGAATCGATGACGCGCGCGCCCTTCGTGCAACTGAAGGCCGATAAGCCGTTCGCAAGGGGCCCCGAAATCTTCGATACCACGATCGGCTGGCGAATGATCAATCCGCGGATGCCGGCCGAATACACGATTTCGCTGGGTGAAACTGCGGAGCGCGTGGCCGAGCGTTACGGAATCGGCCGTGAAGAACAAGATCGCTTCGCGCTCGCGTCGCAAGCGAAAACCAAAGCCGCGCGCGAAGCGGGGCGGTTCGATACCGAAATCGTCGCGGCGGGCGAAGTCCGAACCGACGAGCACCCTCGGCCGGAAACGACGCTGGCAGACCTTGCAAAACTGAAACCCGCATTCAAAGCCGGCGGCACCGTGACGGCCGGCAATTCCTCCGGGATCAACGACGGTGCGGCGGCGTTGCTGTTGGTCGAAGCGAAGGCCGCCGCGCGCCTCGGCTTGCAGCCGCTGGCCCGCATCGTCGCAACGGGCGTTGCAGGTGTCGATCCCGCCTTGATGGGTCTCGGCCCGATTCCGGCCACGCGCAAGGCGCTCGCGCGCGCGGGCTTGCGCGTGGACGAACTCGACGTCGTAGAAATCAACGAAGCGTTCGCGGCGCAAGCCTTGGCATGCCTCAAAGACCTGGAAATCGACCCTGCAAAGACGAATCCGAACGGAGGTGCGATTGCCCTCGGCCATCCGTTGGGTGCGAGCGGGGCGCGAATCGCAACCACGCTCGTGCATGAGATGCGGCGGCGCAAGGTGCGCTACGGTCTTGCGACGATGTGCATCGGCGTCGGTCAGGGCATTTCGACGATATTCGAAGGAGCGTGATGGAAACGATCGACAAAGCTACCACGCAACTCTTGATCGGCGGGTCCTGGAGCGACGCGAGCGACGCACAAACGTATGCCGATCGCAATCCTGCCACGGGCGCTACGATCGCAGATGTTGTTTCGGCCACGCACG
>JAFAIW010000022.1 GCA_019236495.1 Vulcanimicrobiota bacterium
TAAATAGCGCCGGTCTTTGTTATTGTTTGCGCGGAATCAGAATCAAATAAGAATCTGGATAGTCGAAGAGCATATTGAAACCTTTGAGAAAATCGAGGCCCACGAGAATCTGCCGCTCGGCGACCGCTCCATGAACCGAGCACGCCGGCACGTGGTCGTAGACGATCGGGCCGACGGAAATGTTGTCGAGATTTCCACACTCGCCGACTTCGTAACCACCGCCGATGCCTCCAATCGCAAGATGCGAGGCAATCTTGTTCGGGTCGGGGTCGACGAGCATGCTGACGCCGTACTTCAAGAGCCCCGCGTTGAACAACATGTATGTTCCGCCACCGCTGTCGAGCAAGGCATTTACCTGCACCTTGTGCTCGACCATCATTGGAATGATCGGAACATCCTGAGAGAGATCCGCCGCCACCGTAATGCCTTGATTGTGGTCGACTTCGTGGGTTTTCGGATCCAAAATCGTCATCGTTTGGTTGTCGAGGCTGACGTTGACGATTGCGCCTGCGAAGAGATCGAAGCCGATGAGTCCGTCGGGTGCGTCCCGGTCGCCCGGCTGCCCGCCCGCGCCGACAAGCACGTCGTGCAGGACGTTCCCGCCGATTTCTACGGTGTCCGCCTTTGCGAATTCTCCTTTGAGCGTACTTGCGACGCCCGAAAACTGCTGGCTGAAGGCGCGCTTGACGTTTGCCTTGTCGGCAAACGCGCGTGAGAGAAAAATATCGCTCGCACCCGTATCGAGAAGGAACGTCCCGAGGACGCCGTTTACTTTCGCCATCACGTGGATGCGGGGCCCGGCATCGCGGTCGATAAACTCGATCTTGAACGGTTGATCGTTCTTGAATTCCCAATATGCGGCCGGCGCCGGCGGATGCAATTGCTCGGTGGTAACGTCGCCGTTAGCCACGACCTTGTCGACACGATGAGAGTAAGAGCTGTCCGCGTGCTTCCACGTGGCGATGATTTTCTTGCCCGGTAGCGCGTCGGTATAGCCAAGGATGTCCAGCGTATCGTTATAGGTGCCTTCCGGATCGATGACCGCCTGCCTGTATGCGCCACTCGACGGATCGATATAGAGATCGATCGGAAAAGCCCCTTCGGGGCCGACGCGGACGACGCGCACGCTCTGTCCGTCGATGCTCGCCGTTCCGCGGTCCGCGCCCATCAATGCCGTCGTACCTTCATTGAAGAGATAACTGAGGCTGACTGCATATTTCGCTTCATCGCCCCGTACCGGACGCGGAAACCCGTTGAGGTTGGTCGACCAAAAGATGTTACCGGTAAAACCGTCGTTGCGTGTTCCGCGATCGTTCGTGGCGGTCTCGCGGTAGACCGCACCCATGCGAACCTCATGGTAGGTCCCTTCGACGGTTCCGTTCTTCAGCAACGAACTATCGATCGTGAGCGTGCGGAAGGTCCCATCGCCAAATTGCCACCCGACGTATGCCTTGTGCTTTGCGAGAAGATCCGACGCGTCGTCCGCCATCGCTGCGGCTGAAGCGCACAAGATCGCCGCTACCATGGCAGCAGTCGCCGGCCCGAGTATCTTCATAATGAAAGGCCCCCGACAATGCAAAAACGGCTCGGGCACATACGCCCGGTTAGAGGCGGCTTGGCTACCGGCGGGGTTGAAACCCTGCCGGGGGTTTTAGTATATTGAGGAGTCGAACGCGTCGCTCGAGGCTCGGTAGCTCAGTGGTAGAGCGGGGGACTCATAAGCCCTAGGTCGTAGGTTCAAATCCTACCCGAGTCAGTTATCTTCTCCGAGGCAGCAGAATGTCAACGATTCCGTGCGATTTCTGTCCCCATCCCGTCGATCGCGGGCAAATGGAAGAAATCGAAATCTCTCACTACGTCCCCGACTCGTCGGGGGACGACCTTGCCTATGCGCGGACGTACTTCTTCGGCCATCCGGATTGCGTGCGCAAATTTTACCGCGGTCTGATCGACCACAAGTTGGATCTCTTCAAGCACATTCCCAGCCCTGGCTCGCCGGAGAATCCACGGTAGATCGAGCGCCTGTAGCTCAGCTGGATAGAGCGCTGCCCTCCGAAGGCAGAGGTCGGGGGTTCGAATCCCTTCGGGCGCGATTCTTCATTCCGAGACGATGCCCGTCTACGTAGCGCTCTTGCGCGGAGTGAACGTCGGCGGCAATACGCTCAAGATGGAACGGTTGCGGGCCCTGTGCGCGGATCTCGAATTCGACCGTGTGCAAACGTATTTGCAGAGCGGCAATCTCGTCTTCGCAACGCATCTGCCGGCGGCGAAGATCGCGCCGCTGATCGAACGGACGATTGCCGGTGCATCGCGCCTGCCGGCATCGGTGGTCGTACGGACGCTTGCCCAGATGCGCAGTATCATCGAGCGCAGCCCGTTCGCGCGCAAGGGCGGTGTAGCGGAAGAGCGGCTGTACGTAACGTTTCTCAAGGAGAAACCATCGGAAGCGGCGCTCCAAGCGCTAAAGCTCGAAAGCGCTCGAGATCGCGCGCAGGTTCTCGGTACGGAGATCTACCTTCACGTGCCGGGAGGTTACGGCGAAACGAAACTCTCCAACGCATACTTCGAAAAGGCCCTCGGCGTGCGTGCGACGACGCGCAACTGGAAGACGACGAACGCGCTTCTTGAAATGGCGCAGGGCCTCTCGTGAGCGACTCGCCGGAGGATGAGGCGTACATTCGCCGCGCGATGGCCCTGGCGGAGGCGGCGAGCCGTGTGGGCGACGTGCCGATCGGTGCGGTGCTGGTGAGCGGTGACCTCGTCCTCGAAGCGAAAAACGAAAAGGAACTACGGCACGACGCGACTGCACATGCTGAGATGACGCTGATTCGCGAAGCGGCAATGCGCGTGGGTGCGTGGCGTTTGAGCGACGCAACGATTTACGTGACGAAAGAGCCGTGCGTCATGTGTGCCGGCGCCATGGTTGCGGCGCGCATCAAACGCGTGGTTTACGGATGCCGTG
>JAFAIW010000040.1 GCA_019236495.1 Vulcanimicrobiota bacterium
TGATCGGTCGCGAGAATCGCTCGCCCGAACGGCCGTCGCGCAGCCACGTCTTGCCGTCTGCGGCCAAGCGCGCGTCTTGCAGCCACTCGGTGATGTCTTCCGCGTGGGCACCGTCGAACACCGGGGTTGCGATGTGCATGCCGAGCATCTTAGCGGCCCAGCCCAGGTGCGTCTCCATGATCTGACCGAGGTTCATGCGCGAGGGCACGCCCAGCGGGTTGAGCACGATATCGACCGGCGACCCATCTTCCAAGTACGGCATATCTTCTTCGGGCAGCACCTTTGCGATGACGCCCTTGTTGCCGTGACGGCCCGCCATCTTGTCGCCTTGCAAAATCTTGCGCTTTTGCGCGACGTAGACGCGCACCAGGTGATTCACGCCCGGCGAAAGCTCGTCGCCGGCCTCGCGGCTGAACACCTTGACGTCGATGATCTTGCCTTTTTCGCCGTGCGGCACTTTGAGCGACGTGTCGCGAACTTCGCGCGACTTCTCGCCGAAAATCGCCCGGAGCAAGCGCTCCTCGGCGGTCAGTTCGGTTTCGCCTTTTGGCGTTACTTTGCCGACCAGAATGTCCTCGGGGCGCACCTCCGCACCGATGCGAATGATGCCCCGCTCGTCGAGATCCTTCAGCGCGTCTTCACCAACGTTGGGAATGTCGCGCGTGATCTCTTCGGGACCGAGCTTTGTATCGCGCGCTTCGCACTCGTACTCTTCGATGTGAATTGAAGTGAAGCGATCGTCTTTGACCATGCGCTCGCTGATGAGAATTGCGTCTTCGTAGTTGAAGCCTTCCCACGGCATGAACGCAACCAGCACATTTTGTCCGAGCGCCAGCTCGCCTTCGTCGGAAGACGGTCCATCCGCCAGGATTTGCCCTTTGACGACCGCGTCGCCGATCTTGACGATGGGCCGCTGATTGATGCACGTTCCCGCGTTCGAGCGCGTGAACTTCAGCATGTCGTAGCTCTTCTCGTGGCCGCTCTCTTCGCGCAGCACGATTTGTTTGGCGTCGACCGACAGCACCTCGCCCGCTTCGTCGGCGACCACGCAACCGCCCGAGTCCTTCGCGGCGCGGTACTCCATCCCGGTGCCGACGATCGGCGCCTGCGGACGAAGCAACGGCACGGCTTGCCGCTGCATGTTCGCTCCCATGAGCGCGCGATTGGCGTCGTCGTGTTCGAGGAACGGGATGAGCGCGGTCGCCACCGAGACGATCTGTTTCGGCGAGACGTCCATCAATTGGACCTTAGCGGCCGGTTCTTCGATGTATTCTTCCGCGTAGCGGCACACCACCGAATCCGTCGTGATCCGCCCCGATTCGTCCACCGGCGTGTTGGCCTGCGCGATGATGTACTCGTCTTCGCGGTCCGCGGTCAAATACACGATTTCGTCGGTAACGTGCGAGTTGCGCACTACCCGATACGGCGTCTCGATGAAGCCGTACTTGTTCACGCGTCCGTACGTCGCGAGCGACCCGATCAAGCCGATGTTCGGACCTTCCGGCGTTTCGATCGGACAGATGCGGCCGTAGTGACTGTGGTGAACGTCGCGCACTTCGAAGCCGGCACGCTCGCGCGAAAGTCCCCCCGGCCCGAGCGCCGAGAGACGCCGCTTGTGCGTTAACTCCGCCAGCGAGTTCGTTTGGTCCATGAATTGCGAGAGCTGCGACGACCCGAAGAATTCTTTGATCGCCGCCACCACCGGCCGAATGTTGATCAGCGCCTGCGGCGTGACGGTTTCGATGTCTTGCACCGTCATGCGCTCACGGACGACGCGCTCCAAGCGCAGCAAACCGACCCGGAACTGATTTTGCAGCAACTCGCCTACCGAGCGGATGCGCCGGTTGCCGAGGTGGTCGATGTCGTCCTTGGAAACTTGACCCGTCGCGACTTTGATCAAACGCCGCAAAACCGCGATCATATCTTCGCGCGTCAGCGACTTCTTTTCGATGTCCGGCGCTTGCCAGCCGAGCGCGGCCAGTTCTTTTTCGAGCTTGTTGTTCAGCTTGTAACGGCCGACGCCAGCCAAGTCGTAGCGCTTGTCGTCAAAGAACAGCGATTCAAGCAGCTTCTCGGCATTTTCCGCATTTTCGGGCTCGCCCGGGCGCAGTTTCTTATAAATTTCCTTGAGTGCGTCCTCGCGCGTCTTGATGTCCTTGTCTTTTTCCAGACAGTTCACGATCAAGGGCGAATGATCGAACAGCGACAGAATCGCCTCGTCGGTTTCCCAATTGAAACCCAGATCCGGCCGCGTCAGTGCGCGCACGAACGTGGTCGCGTAGATCTTGCGATTCTTGTCGATCCGAACGCCGATGGTGCCTTCGGTTTCGTCGTTCTTCGTGCCGTTATCGGTCTCGAACTCGATCCAGGCGCCGCGGTTCGGAATGATCGTCGCGTTGTACGTCGGGCGATTGTTCGTATCGACGTCCGAGTTGAAGTAGACCCCCGGCGAGCGCACGAGCTGCGACACGATGACGCGCTCCGCGCCGTTGATCATAAACGTGCCCTTGTCCGTCATGAGCGGAAAGTCGCCCATGAAAATCTCTTGGTCGGGGATGCCCTTGATTTCGCCCGACTCGGCGGTAATGAGGCGCACCCGCACGCGCAGCGGGGCACTGTAGGTCATGTCGCGTTCGCGACATTCCTCGACCGAGTACTTTGGTTCACCCAAGCTATGCTCGCCGAATTCGAGCACCAGGTTGCCGGTGAAATCCTTGATCGGGGAAATGGAAGAAAAGGCCTCCGCCAGCCCTTCGGTTTTGAACCACTCGAAGCTGGCCTTCTGCAACTCGATCAGGTTCGGAATTTCGAGAACGTGCGGAATCTTCGCGAAGCTGTGACGCTCGCGCTTCGGACCGGGATCCGGCGGGTTCTCGATCGTGAACGCGCCCGTCGGCATGGGGAACGTCGTGGGTTGGACGGTTGAAGCACCGTTCGACGCGCCGTCTTGACCGCGCTTCGACTTGCTCTTGGCACCCGCCGTCGACTTTGCGGGAGCTTTTGGAGCCGTCGTTTTCGCCATTCTATCTCTCAACCTTATATATGTAGCGCTGCGTGACTATGCAGGGGGCGGATTCGCCCGATATTCGGGCACGCGAAAAAGGGCGATGCTGCACATGCCGAAGCATGCCGCTCGTCCTGTGCACTTGAGAACGCGCCTAGGAGCCGCCGGGCATAGGCTACTAGGGTATCACCGGCTCCCCCGAGCGTCAACCCTGGGAGGTCAGACTCCTGCTTGACCCTCGAGAGCCGGCATCCCGTCCAAGGAAGGCAAGCTGGCTCGAAGGCGGAGGGTCGCGGCGCACGGCCGGCGCATCAGGCGGCCCAATTCCTCGACGTGACGCCCGGCAAACGCCAAGAACATCGCCAGAAAACACGGCACGAACGCCACGAAGAGCGCGAGCGTCTGAAGGTCATACGGATGAATCCGCTGGTGAGCACCCATGAATCGAGCCTAACACGGCGCAGCGCTTCCGTCTGACGGAAAAGACGCAGGTGTTCCTATTGTCCACGTGTGTTAGAACGAAAGCGTGAGCTCGCTACGTTTTTTCCAAGTCGACGTTTTTGCACGCGCGCGTTTCGGCGGCAATCCGCTTGCGGTCTTCATCGGCGCCGACGGCGTCGAGACCGGCCTGATGCAGCAAATCGCCCGGGAAATGAATCTCTCCGAGACGACCTTCGTGCAAACCCCGAAACAACGCGAACACGCCGCGCTCGTGCGGATCTTCACGCCCGGCCAGGAACTGCCGTTTGCCGGCCATCCAACCGTGGGAACGGCGTTCGTCTTGACGCGCCTCGGCCTCGTGAACGCTCCGCAGTTCACGTTCGAGGAGGGCGTCGGGCCGGTTGGATTGCGGCGCGGCGACGAACCCGATTTCTTTTGGATGCAACCGCCGCTCCCGCCGGTAGACGCAACGTTTGACGATACCGCGGGGATCGCGGCCGCGCTAGGACTGAGCGCCGCTGACATCGCCGCGCCGGCCCGGTCGATCGGGGCGGGCCTGCTGAACGTCTTGTGCGTTGCGCTCCGTTCGAAGAGCGCGGTCGACGATCTGCGCATCGACCGCGAAAAGCTGGTGACGCCGACGAGTGAAAAAGCCGCGTTCGGCGATCTCCTGATTTTTCACTATGCGAGCGGCT
>JAFAIW010000056.1 GCA_019236495.1 Vulcanimicrobiota bacterium
GGTCGCCGGAACGACGCTCGCCTTCGGTTCGCAAGCCGCGGTCGATATCAAGACGATCTTCGCAGCCGACCAAGCGATCTCGAAGCTGCTCGACGACCTTGATGCGTTTTGCAAGACCCGGCGTCAGGCATCCGCCACGGTGCCGACGACGGATACCGACTTCGCCTTCTGCACCTGGTAGCGGCGAGGGGACTCCGGGCGGGGCAACCAAAGACATGCGGTCGCCCCGCCGAGATAGCTCAGTTGGTAGAGCACAGGTCTGAAAAACCTGGTGTCCCCAGTTCGATTCTGGGTCTCGGCACCATATTCGGCCGCCGGAATGATAACCGGCGGCCTTTTGATTTGCATCGCTCTACATTTTAAGAGCTTTAGAAGCCGTTAACGCACGCAGAAACCGAGCGAATTAATCTGGATTAATTCGGGCGATTAATGCGTTGTAATTTCCGGACAATGCCTTGACAGCAATTTTGCCGACGCGTTACATGATTGGTGCGACCACTACTCACGCGTTCGGTAAAGGGTGCTCTCACCAGCGATGCAACAGTTTGCAGCATTGCCTGCGGAACCCGTTCAAATTCCCGCCGGCTTGGATGCTGATTCGCCGCAGGCCGTAATAGCCTGGGCCCTCGAGTCGTTCCCAGGCAGAATCGCACTTGCGTGCTCCTTTGGCGGCCCGACGGGGATGGCTGCACTCGACATGGTGATGGAACAAGATTCCTCGACGCCGGTCTGCTATCTCGATACCGGTCTGCTCTTCGAGCAAACGCTGGAGTTGGTCGAGCGTGCGAAGGCGCGTTATGGAATCTCACCGATCCCGATTCGCCCCGCGCTGACGCTGGCAGAGCAGGGGCGCGCTTTCGGGCCGCAGTTGTGGGCCACCGACCCCGACAAGTGTTGTGCCCTTCGCAAAGTCGAACCGATGCGCAAGTTTCTTTCGCAATACGACGCGTGGATGACCGGGCTTCGTCGCGACCAAGCGGGGACGCGCGCGGATCTCAAGGTCGTCGAGCGCGACACGATATTTGGAGGCATCAAGATCTCACCTTTTGCAGGCTGGGACGAACGCATGGTCTGGGCGTACGTCCGCGCGCACGACGTGCCGTACAACAGCTTGCACGACGAAGGTTTTCCGACGCTCGGATGCACGCCGTGCACGCGCAGAGTCGAAGAGGGCGAACACGCCCGCGCCGGCCGGTGGGCCGGTTTTGACAAGATTGAATGCGGCCTTCATGCGCGTGCGCCCGGAAATGAGAGGGTGGGACTATGACCGTCACGTTGATTGCAGTCGGCCTCGGTATCGGTCTCTTGGTGGGGCTCACGGGCGTCGGCGGCGGCAGTCTGATGACCCCCGCGCTCATTTTCTTCGGGCTCGATCCGCTGGTCGCGGTCGGCACGGATCTGCTTTACAGCGTCCCGACGAAGATATTCGGAACGGTCGTTCACGCAAGACAGCGCACGATCGATTTGTCCCTCGTCGTGCTGTTGTGCATCGGGGGCTTACCCGCCGCAATCGTCGGCATCGCGTTGCTGGCAATCGCCGCGCAACACGTTCCTCCCGCGGTGCTCGAGGGGTGGATGCGCAAAGCCGTCGGCGGTATGATCGTCCTTGCGGCGATCGCAATTGCAGCATCGCCGTTCCTGCTCAAATATCGGGAGCGGGAATCCCAGCCGGAACGGCTGCCGCGCCGCCGCATCATCGCCGTCGGTGCCCTTGTCGGCTTCGTCGTCAGTCTCACGTCGATCGGCGCAGGATCCGTCGCGCTGCCGCTGCTGGTCCTGTGTTTACCCAGCGTAAGTCTGGCGGTTCTCGTGGGTTCCGACATCGCGTTTGCGGCCGTGTTGGTCGTCGTTTCGTCCGCCGGACACTGGTCGCTCGGGCACGTGAATCTCTCCGTCACCGTTCAACTCTTGCTTGGGTCGCTCGTCGGCGTCTATGTCGGCAGCAAGCTCTGCCGCTTATTGCAACAGGCGTGGTTGCGGCCCGCCATCGCACTTACGCTCGCTTTTGCAGGGACGCGTTTGCTATGACAAAGGGATTTACCGTGTGGCTTACCGGTCTTTCCGGAGCGGGTAAGAGCACGATCGCGCAAGCGCTCGCTCAGGAATTGCGCGAGCGGGAATGCCCCGTGGAAGTTCTCGATGGCGACGAAGTGCGCGAGAACCTCTCGAAAGGTCTTGGTTTCAGTCGCGAAGATCGGGACACGAACATCCGGCGCATCTCGTACGTCGCGTCGCTGCTCGCGAAGCACGGGGTAGCGGTCGTCACGGCCGCGATTTCACCGTATGCGGCGGCACGGGCCGAAGCGCGCGAGCGGATCGGCGAGTTCGTAGAGGTTTACGTACGCTGCTCCATTCCGGAACTGGTACGGCGCGACGTCAAAGGGCTCTACAAGCTCGCAATAGCGGGCGAGATCACCAATTTTACCGGGATCTCCGATCCCTACGAAGAGCCGGAGCATCCCGAAGTAATCGTCGATAGCGAACGCGAGACGGCCGAGCAAAGCGTCTCTGCAATCATTGAAGCGCTGGAAATTCGTGGGCTCGTCCCGGCGCTCAGCGGAGTGCTTTCGTGATCCTTCCACACGGCGGCAAGCTTGTGAATCGCATCGCATCGACCCCGGACGCGGAGACCGAATTGCGCGAACGCGCCGCCGGCTTGAAATGCGTGACCCTGTCGCGGCGAGAGCTCAACGATCTCGAGCTGATCGCGAACGGTGCGCTGAGTCCGTTGCACGGGTTCATGACGCGGCGCGACTACGAAGCAGTGCTCGATACGATGCACCTTGCGGACGGACTCGTTTGGACGATTCCGGTCGTGCTCACGGTAGATCGAGATTCGTCAACTGCCGACGCACTGGCGTTATGCGACGAGCGCGGAGCGCTGCGAGCCGTGCTGGAAGTCGAGGACTCCTTTGAAATCGATCGCGCTCGCGAAGCGAGAGCGGTGTACCGGACGCTCGATCGCGCGCATCCGGGCGTGGAGAGCCTCTCGTACCGGGGCGCGGTCGGCGTCGGTGGCCCGATAACCGCCTTGCCCGCAGAACGCGACGGGACGAGCCTGACGCCCGCGGAAACGCGCGCGGAGTTCGAGCGACGCGGTTGGGATACCATCGTCGGCTTTCAGACGCGCAATCCGATTCACCGCGCGCACGAGTACATTCAAAAATGCGCGCTCGAGATCGTGGATGGGCTACTTTTGCATCCGATCGTCGGCGAGACGAAGAGCGACGATATTCCCGCCGAAGTACGCCTTCGCTGCTACCGGCAGTTGCTGAGTTCGTATTTTCCCAAAGATCGCGTGCTCTTTAGCACGTTACCGGCGGCGATGCGCTACGCAGGTCCGCGCGAAGCAATCTTCCACGCCCTGATTCGAAAGAACTACGGTTGCACGCATTTCATCGTCGGCCGCGATCATGCCGGGGTGGGCGGTTACTACGGCACCTACGATGCGCAACGGCTCTTCGACGACTTCGAAGCCGAAGCGCTCGGAATTCGTCCGCTTAAATTCGAGAACGCCTTCTATTGCCGGCGTTGCGACTCGATGGCGTCGCGTAAGACGTGCAGTCACGACGAGGGCGAGCACGTGACGCTTAGCGGCACGGCCGTTCGAGAAATGTTGCGGGGCGGTCGCCTTCCGCCCAAAGAGTTCTCGCGACCGGAAGTGGCGGAAATCTTGCTCGACGCGATGAGAGAGCCGGCGATCGCGTGAGCGGCGAGAGTTTAGAAACGCGTGAAAGTGTATCCCTTGTTCGGGACCGTGATGATGTATTGCGGGTTCTCGGGGTCGCGTTCGATTTTCTTGCGCAAGTTATGCATGTGAACGCGCAGCGCGGTGACGTCCTCGCGCGAGGCCGAGTCGAACAGGTGCTTAGCCGCAGCCTCGGTATCGACCACCTTGCCGGCGTTTTCCAGCAACAACCGCAAGAGTCGCGCTTGGCGCGCACCGAGCCGTTGCAACTGTCCGCGCACGCGAACCGTACCCGTCTCGGGATCGAACTCGATCGCCTCGGTGGGCCGGCGTCCGCGAGCAATCGCGAAGCCGTCGTGGAGGGCCCGCTCCGCGCGATCCGCATCGGCCTCGGCGACGACGAACGCCACGCACACGTTGCTGCACGCGAAGTGCAGCGCCTCGACGTGGGCGTTGTGCAGGGCATGCAGCAGCGTATTCAGGACGCCGGGGCTGGTCGTTATGCGCGACCCGATCACCGAAATCTTGGCGCATGGGGCGACCGCGCGGGAGCCGAGTCCCGCTGCGTCGATCTGGCGGCGCGCTTCCGCCAACGCGTCGATCCCGCAAGCAAAGCGCGCCCCGCCCGGTACGAACTGCACCAGCTCGATGGGAATGCCGGCTTGGGCGAGTTTTTGCAACAGCAGGACGTGCGCGTTGGATCCGCCTCGCTTGGATTTGAGAAAACGGACGGCCACAAGCGCCCGGTCGCGCGAAACGGTGACGGTCGCGGCGGGGAGTTCCTGCCCGAAGAAAACGTCGGCGCGCACGACGGTGGTACGGATGTCGCGGATACCGCGGATCTCGAGGCGCGTGCGCGAGGCGCGCGCCAACTCGACGGCCTTCGTGCTGACCGGAGCGCCGTTGGTAGCGGAGAGCTCCAAGAGCTCCGCATAGCTCGTGCTCGTCAGCGGAACGGCTTCTTCGAGGCGCTTTGGGTCGCCGGACCGCAGGCAGCCGTCTCGCGAGAAGAAGACGGTCGTGCTCGCCGAGAGCGCGGTCGCGAGCGCGATCGCTACGGCGTCGTCACCCACGATGACCGGCACGATCTGCTCGCGTTCGAGCTCGCGAAAGATCGACGGAGCGGGAAGGTCGGTGGACGTTCCACCGATGGCTTCGACTTGCTTGCGCGTGAGCAGGACCGCTGCGATGCGCCGCTCCGCGAGCGCGTCCACCATCTCCATAGCGTGAGCAGCCGCGAAGCCGCCGTCCTTTGGAGCTGCCAGAACGACTACGGGCACCGCCCCGCGCATGACCTCTTCGCGCACGCGAAAGACCGCCGCTTCGAGCAGGCCGCGCGTCTCGGAGAGCATCGTTCCGAAATTAAGCACCACGACGTGGTGAGCGACGATCAAATCGGGCATGCAGGTATTAAACCATATTTATCGCGCTTGTCGAGGCGCTGCGTTAATCTTCGCAGCCGCCGCTTAACCCTTATCGGCACTTCCCCTATCCCTTCTGAGGAGAACAGATGAAGCTCGTCATACTCGGCGCCGACGGCTATTTGGGCTGGCCCACCGCGATGTACATGTCCGCGCGCGGCCACGACGTCATCGCCGTGGACAACGGAATCAAGCGGCGCATGGAGGCGGAGCTCGGAGTCGAGCCGCTCGTCGCGGTGGCACCCCTGGCCGAACGCGCGAAGTGCTGGAACGAGTTGACCCGAAGTACGATCAAGGTCGTCGAGGGCGATATCGCCACCGACCCGACGCTGCTGGCAGCGATTTGCTCGAAGGAGCGTCCCGAAGCTTTCGTCCATTACGCCGAGCAGCCGTCAGCACCGTACTCAATGCGCGGCCTTGACGAGTGTTTGTTGACGCATCACAACAACGTCGACGGCACCTTGAACCTGATGTTCGCGGTGCATGACTACGTGCCCGATGCGCATATCGTCAAACTCGGGACGATGGGTGAATACGGCACGCCGAACATCGATATCGAAGAGGGCTGGCTCAATGTCAGTCACAACGGCCGCACGGATCGGATGCTGTATCCGAAGAAACCGCATTCGTTCTATCATCTGACGAAAGTCCACGATTCGCACAACCTCGAATTTGGATGCCGGATGTGGAAGATGCGCGTCACGGACCTCAATCAAGGGGTCGTCTATGGCTTCGATACTGAAGAAACGCTCCTGGATCCAATTCTGAATACGTCGTTTCACTACGACGACGTTTTCGGCACGGTCCTCAACCGTTTCGTCGTGCAGGCGCTGTGCGGATATCCACTGTCGGTGTACGGCAAAGGTGGGCAGACGCGCGGTTACCTGAACATCAAAGATACAATGCGTTGCGTCGAGCTGGCGTTGCTGAATCCGGCGGAACGCGGAGAATTCCGCGTCTTCAATCAATTCACCGAACAATTTTCGGTACAAGACTTGGCCGAACTCGTCCAGCGTGCCGCCGCGATGAAGGGGCTGCAAATCTACCTCGGCTACGTCGAAAACCCACGCAACGAAATGGAGAACCACTACTACAACGCCGTTCACACCGGGCTCGTGGATTTGGGCCTCGAGCCGCATCTACTGACGGAAGAAGTGGTAGGCGCCATGTTGGACGTCGCCTCGCGTCATCGCGAACGGATACGCGAATCGACGATTCCGCCCCGCACCACATGGGAGCGCGGCGCCGCGGAACGCTTGGCTCCGTCGCTGGCCGCCGAGATTGAAACGATTGAAGCGCGTGCGTTGCACGGGAACGGCGTAGCAGCACCGACGCTACGGAAATAAAGCAGCAGGCTTGGAGGCAGCGCCGCGGTAGATAAACCGGGTGGCTTTTCGTAGCTGGCGGCCTGCCTCCCCAAAGCCGGCCGTGGTGCGCAGCACGCCGCGACGGGCTTTCCCGTGGCTGCGTGTTATCTTGTTGCTCCTCGTGGCCGGGGGCATCGCATATTTCGTCATTCCGCGGTTCTTCTACATAAGTGCGGACGCCCAAGTGCAGGGCGATCTCGTCCCGATCGCGCCGCTGTTTCGTGCGCGGATCGAGCGTTTACAAGCGCACTGCAACGACCGCGTTCATGCCGGACAGTCCGTCGCAGTCGTCAGCAATTTTCTGGTAGCGGCGGACTACGAACAGCAAGAAGAGCAAAGCCGGCAACAGTTGGCTGCCGCGCGAATCGCCAGCGATGAAGGTGTGTCCGAAGCACGGATCGAGGAGCAGCAAGCGCGCGACGAAGCTCTCGCCGACGAGCTTGCGGCGCGCAAGGCTCGCGAATTGATGACGGCGACCGCCGCCGACTTTCGCGCGGGCGCCGTCGGACGTGCGGAATGGGACGCCGTCCGGGAAGACGCGGCAATCGCCGCCTCCCGCGCGGAAGGGGCGACGCAAGCGTGGCATCAGGCCGCTGAGCGCACGCAGCGCGTGGTGGCGGACAATGCGACGAAGAGTCAGTCGTACGCGCTGGCGGTGAATCGCTTGGGCGCCCTGCGCGACCGCGTGCAAGCCGAACCGTTGCACGCTCCGATCTCCGGCAGGCTTGTCGATTGCGCCGCCCGCCCTCTCGCGATCGTCGAGGCCGGGACTCCGATCTTCAATATCTTTGGAACGGATCGCGCGTACGTGCTCGCGTATTTCTCGCCCGGCGATGCAGCGCGGATGCGCGTCGGTCAGCTTGCGAGCGTCGACGTGAGCGGAATGCCCGCCGGCCTCCAGGGCAAAATCGTGGCGATCTACCCGGATTTGACAAAGCTTCCGGATGCGTTGACCAAGTATTTTTGGCAGCACGAACAGTGGAGCGAATACCGCCCGGTGCGCGTCGCCTTTGAGGGCTTACGATCCGATCTTCGCGAGCAACTGGCATACGGTGCGCGAGGGACGGTTCGCATTCGTCTTCAGTGAGCGAACGCGACGAACGCTGGCTTCGCGCGCTCGCAGCCGTCCGCGATGCGGGGCCGCTGCTGGCAGCACACTGGGACCCTCAATCTCGCGAGGGTTTCGTCTACGTACGCGGCGACGATCTCGCAGATCAGGAATTGCGCAGCTCGCTGGAGGATCTCGCACGCTTCGGCTACGTCGAGCGGACCTTCGTCGACCGGCTCTCACTGTGCCCCAACTGCCGCAGCCACGCAATCAACGTGCGCGAGATTTGCCTCAGCTGTAAGTCGTCAAATCTTACCGCAGTCGAAACACTGCATCACTATCGCTGCGGCTTCGTCGGTCCCTCATACGCCTTTGCGCTCGACGACGAAGGGCGCCGTTGCCCGAAATGCGGCCGAACCTTGCACGATCTCGGCACGGACTTCGACAGCCCGGGAACGAGCTTCGTCTGTCGGGTGTGCGATTCGAAATTTCAACTGCCCGATGTCGGCGCACTTTGCCTTTCGTGCGGCCAAACGCTGGCCGGCGACGAGATGCGACGAATCGTTTATCGCGAAGCGTTTTCGTATCGCTTGTCGCGGCTTGGAGCGGCGGCGCTGCAGAGCGGCCGGCTACTGGATCGCGACGGAGAAACGCGCTACGAAAATGGGGCGCACGTCTTTCGCCGCAGCGTGGTGTTGGCAATGCTCGAAGACGAGCGAAAGCGCAGCCGGCGCTTCGGAACGCCATACTCGGTCATCGTCATCGCCGTGAAGAGCGAGGCGCACGAGATGGCGCTCGCGCCCCGGCTCTTGGAGCTGGTGGGCGAGACGGACAAACTTGGCCGGCTCGATGCGCGCCACTACCTGCTGCTTATGCCGTCCGTTTCGTCGGCGCAAGCGAAAGCGACGCTCAAGCAGATTTTGAACCATCCTTCGCAAGAAGTGCGCGAAGCGATCGTGCGGGCCGCGATGGTGGAGCTGGGCGATGCGAGCGACACCGTCGAGCGGCTGGCGGAGGCGACGCGCTGGATCGACCGGCAATGAAAGCGCTCGCGGTCCTGGCCGTCGTTCTCGTCGCTGCACCGGTCTGGGCCGATGAAAGTGCAATCAGTCTGGCGTCTCTGGAAACGAAGATCGATCAATCGTACGGCGTGCGGGCGGCGGTCGCCCATGTCGACGCTGCGAAAGAAGCCGAGGCGGTTGCGCAAGCCCAAGCCGGATGGGGATACTACGGCGATGCGAGTTTTGGGCCACGCAGCGACATCGTGACCAGCACGACGAATAACCAAGCGTTTCGATTCGAGGAATCAGCCGGCGTTCAGCACCCGCTCTTCGGACGGGCAGCGGCCCAGCAATTGGCGGTCGGCGCTGCCGAGACGGACGTTCTGGTCGCGACGGCGGCGCTCCACGACCAGCGCACCCAAGCGTTGGAAACTCTACGCACGGCGTACATTGAATATTGGCGGTACCTTCACGACGCGCAAGTCGCGGACGCCTTTTACCGAGATCAGCGTTCGATGCAAGCGGCCGCAAAAGCGTTGGTGAAAACCGGATTTTGGACGCAAGCGAACTACTTGGATTATCTGGAGCTGACCGCCAAGTCGCAGACCGATCGCGCATCGTTTCGCAGTTCCGCACGGGCGGCTTTGACGTCAATCGCAAGCGCTCTCGGGGAAGACGTGGCGGCGTTCCGCCCCGTTGAGCCTTCGCTCGATCGCGCCTGCAATATGAGCCTGAATGACGCGGTCGAGTCGAGCGTTCGTGCCGATCCGCAAACGGCGGAAATCGACGCACGACTCGGGCAGACGCGGCGGCAGCTCGACGCCGTGCGCGGGGTTTCGGTCGATGCGCTGGCGCACGGTGGCGCCGGCTTACAGCAAGACGTCGGAAAGAACGCCGGTTACGACGTGACGGTCGGCGTTACCGCGTCCCTTCCCACGCACGAGCGCTCCGAGGAGCGCGCGCTGCGCGAGCAGTTGGTTTGGAATCTTGCGGAAGACGAGCTGCTCGAACAAGAGCGACGCTTTGCGCTCAGCTCCGAGGTATCGTCGGCGTTTGCAGATTTGCGCGATAGCCGATTTGAGCTGCAACAGGCGCGCTCCGACGAAACCTCCAAGCTGGAAGCGTTGCGCGAATCCAAGGTGCGTTTCTCGGGGACGGTGTCGGCTGGCGCGAGCGCGTTCGACGATCTCCAGCTTCGGAAGTCGGATCTCTACGTTGCACGCGTGGCGACGATCGACGCGCAGGCGCTTTTGTGGACCAAGGGCGCTGCGTTGAGCGCCTTGGCGCCCGACGCGTGTGAAACGAAGAGCGAGGCCGCAAAGTGAGCGCGTACCTGCAGTGGCTGCTTTCGCCATCCGATCCGTTCAACGTGATTGCGGGCCTTCAGACCGTCGGGACGCTAGCGCTCTCTTCGAAAGTATTCTTTTGGCTGATCGTGTTTATCGTGGTTCGTTACGATCTTGCCGCTTTCGTGTTGCTTTTCATGAAGCTCGTCAATCCTCGGGTATTTTTTCCGCCGCGGATGTTTGAATATGCGGACTACACACCACTCATCTCCGTCTTGATTGCCGGTCGGAACCCGGGCCCGAGGATCGCGGACACCATCGAATCGGTACTGAACAGCGGCTATCCGAACGTCGAGCTGATCTACGCAGACGACCACTCGACCGACGAATCGGTCGCAACGGCCAGGCAGTACGAGAGAACGGGCAAGGTCAAGATTTTTGCAAACGAGCAGCACTGTGGAAAGCCCTCCAATCTCAACGTCGCGATCATGCTCGCGCGCGGAGAGTTCTTATTCGTGCTCGACGCCGATGCGGCGGTCACGCCGGGGAGTCTTCAGGTGTTGTTGGCGGAGTTTCAAGATCCGACGGTGGCTTCGGTTTCGGCGAACATCATGTCGCGAAACGGCGATCGTACGCTAATCACGCGCTTTCAGGAAATCGAGTACGCCCTCGCTCAGGCGATCGCGCAGATCTGGAGGTCGAAAGCGGATTTCATGTCGATCGCACCCGGCGCGGCCACGATGTTCCGAGCCACGGCCTTGCGCGCTATCGGCGGCTACGACACCGGCCTGGGCGACGATACCGACGTTACGATTCGTCTTCGAAAAGCGGGGTGGCGACTGAAGTTCTCGGTAGAGGCCAGCATTCGCACGGACTATCCCGAGACGCTCTCCCACCTGCTGCGCCAACGCTCGCGGTGGACGAGAAACATGGTGAAGGTCCGTTTCAAGAAGCATCGGGATTTGGGCACGATGCGATACGGCTTTCGAAATATGCTGCTGTTCTACGAGGTGCTGTTCTCGCGCGTTTTGCTGCCCTTAACGACCATGTCGTTGCTCGTGTTTGCGGTGTTCTTCAAGTTCCAAGCTCGGCCCGACGTCATCACCGGCCTGTATTGGTTCACGACGTCGATGCTATTTTTCAAGGTGCTCGTGGCCCGCGACGTGAGCGGCGCGCCGCCGCTTGCGCGACTCTGGCTCGTTCCGTTTTATCCATTCTATCGATTGCCGGTCCGAATCACCGAAGTGATACAGATCCTTCGCGAGTTCTTACACATCAAACCGTGGCATCCGTACGTGCCACGCCGAATCTGGCAGCAGATTCCGCACTGGTAGCGACTTACGGCGCGGCTTTGATGCATCGGAGCACCTCGTCGAGATTGGTTTCGTTGCAGTACCTGCACGGTGTCCCGGCGGTGACGGGGTACGCCAGATAAAATCCGTCAACCACATTGCGCAAACGGCGGATTGCCGCCGTCATCCGAGCCGGCGGCGTGTCGCGAAATGAGAGCTGCGCGGTGACCTTCACGCCGGGCGCGGCAGCGCGTATCTCATTTGCGACGGTGCTGACGAAACTGACGTAGGCGTTGAAACCACCGCGCGAGGCGCAGCTCTCCGAGAGTAAGCGCTGCGCTTGAACGTCGTAAAGCGTGACGCCCGACCAATCGATCTTTCGATGAAGCGCTGAATTGAGATCGAAAAAGCATTCTCCCGGGACGATGCCCGCAAACTGACCGTCGGGCGCTAACGCGAAGGCGCAGCCGGGAGCGACGGCGGCGCGGGCATTCCGTACCGCCCCTACGATGTCGTCTTGTTCGTGCCGCGGCGTGTCGTTCCAATGCTCGGGGTCATAGACGATCGTTCCCGCGCCGCGGCATTCGCCGGACGCTCGCGCTACCGCAGATGCGCTCGGTGGGAGCACAAACACATGCGCGGGTGAAATGCGCCTTGCAAGAGACGGATTCTCCCGTGCCAGCCCCAAGCTTATATAGTCCGACGGTCCCGCATAGAGCTGTAGAACGTCGACCACCGCGTCACGTTCACGGTCGGAACCAAACCGCGATGTCGCAAACAAGAAAAACGGATCGCCGGCGGGTGCTGCCGTGCTCATGCCGCAGCTTCCGATGGCCAGGAGCGTCGCAAATGCCACCAGTTCCCGCAGCCGCCTTTGCACGCATATTGCATACGGTACGGCGTGCAAAAACCCCACTTCGGCATGTTGAGATTAAAGCAGATTAATGCATCGAAAGAGTTATTAAAATACATTACAAAATCGCGTTATTGTGTCGCGAAAAAAGCCTGCTATAATCCACATGTTAAGCATTTTGCCTTGCGATTGGACGGAAAGGGAAGCAACGTGCGCGTCAAGACGTCGTTTGGACTCATTATAACAGCGCTCATTTTGTCCGCATGCGGCGGCGGCGGCGGCGGCGGTTCTTCGATGCTGCCCGGCGGTGGCAGCGGCGATACGAACGGCACGTTGTCGGTACTGCAAGTGTCCGAGCACGCGATTACAACGACGAACGATCTCGGAGAACCGTTGAAGGGCATCGGCGAATACGAGCAGTCGATTTCGCCGTTTTCGATCGCGCGTCAGCCGCAATCGACGACCGCCTGTCACAACGCGTACCAGTTTTCCTCGCCCGATCTCGCCGGCGACCCGAACTCGACCGAGACGCAGTACTTCTATGACAGCGCGTGTACGTTCTTAGCGCGCGATGTTGTCCGGAAGTTCAACAATCCCGGCGGAAGCGGGAACGAGACGATTTACCAAACGGCGACGCTCTATGCGTTCGACAACGCTCATCCGATCGCAATCCGCAACGATACGGTGTCGATAGCGAACGGCACGTACAATGCCAACGGCTTCCCATCGCTTGCCGCCGGCTACAATCGCACCAGCACGGGAAGCTTGCAAATTGCCGGTTCGAAAGTCATCGATTCCGATTTCGAGTTGATCATGTCTCCGGAGAGCGGCAACACGAATACGTTCTGCACCGACTCCGCCGGCTTCAGCGCTACCGGCGTACCGAGTCTCGGCGAGACGTTCGGCTGGACGGGCGGTGTGAGCAGCGGCACGCGCACCAATAACGGCGGCGGCTCCGTGACCTGGAGCGCGACGCACACCGGCACCGGGTACAAGGGCCCGATCGGGAGCGTGGCCTTTGCTTTCGGCAATCCGAACACAAGCTGCCCGATCACGTCACCGCTCTTCAGTCTTACCGGTGGCACCCAGACCGGGGCGTTCTCCTATCCGATCACGGCGACGTATCAGAACGGCCTTCTTATCGGCCTGACTGTTTCGGGCGGCACGCTCTCGAACGGCGACACGCTGAACGTCACCACGCAGCCGAACATTCCGCCGCAGACGGACTTGCTGATCACCGGAACGATCACGCACGGGACGCAGCCGGTTGCGACTTTCAACGTGAACGCTTTCGGTAACGGCACGCTGACGCCGGCGAGCGGCGGGCCGCAATTGGTGATTACAGACTGGCACGTCATCAAGTAGGGAGAGAGAGACTCTAACCCTTTCGGGTGACGACGTCGATCATTGCGTCGGTGATTTCGGGATCGAACTGCGTCCCGCGATGAAGTTCGAGCTCTTCGAGGGCGACCGAGGGTGCGCGCGGCGGCCGGTATGGCCGCCGCCCAATCATCGCATTGAATGAATCGGCGATCGCGACCACCCGGGCGCTGAAGGGGATTTGCTCGCGCGCGAGGCTGTCGGGATAGCCTTTCCCGTCGATCCGTTCGTGGTGGCTTCGGACGGCGGGCGTCAACGGCGCGATCAGCGCAACGTCGGACACCATCTTTGCACCGACGGCCGCGTGGGCGCGCATCACGCCCCATTCCGCTTGCGTCAGGCCGCGCGCCGCGGTGAGAATCTCCTTCGGCGTGCGGATCTTGCCGATGTCGTGGATCAGCCCGCAGCGGCCGAGAAAGGTCGTTTCCTCGGGCGAAAGCCCGAGCCGCCGCCCAATCCGCACGCACCACGATTGAACGGCGCGGGAGTGCTCGGCGGTAAGAGCGTCTTCGACTTCGAGTTGGAGGACAAACCCATTGATCGTGGCGTCAACCTCGTCGATCGTTGCCTCCTCCCGCACGGAAGGTGAGACGGTCTCGAAACCTACGCGAAAGAGTACTTCCTGCAGTTCACGCAAAGACGGCAACGAATCGCCCATTCCGCGCTGCTGCAGCAGGGTCATGATCGCAGGAACAAACGCTGCAACCGCACTTTTTAAGGCGGGGACTTCGGGGTTACGTCGGAGCTCGTCCGCTATCCACCGCACGAATTCCGGTAATTCGGCCGACTCTTCGGTTTCTGCGAGCTTGAGCACCGCGAGATGAAGAAGCGTATCGAGCAACACGCTGCGTTCTTCGGGGAGTGCCGCAGACTCCATAACTCGAAAAACGATCTCTTGACGTTCGGCCTGAAGAAGTTGTGAAAGCCTTGCGGCAGCCGAACTGGCTGTTGACAGTCGAGTTAGAGTGATTCGCGTTGACTCGTCGATCACGATGCGCTCACTACACTGTAGAGTGAGTCCACTGGAACGGCTTCAATCGCACGAGCCCAACCACCGAAATCATTGTCGCGCATCGAAAGGAGCGCATGGTACAGAGCTGTCGGCTCCGCATCTACGTGCCACCTATCGTAGAAACAGTTCACGCATTTCACCAGGGAATTGATGCGCGCAAACGGGATCGGTGATTCTCGGAGGCCCTCAAGCTGCCTCAACGCGTCAGTATCACCAATGAGCGTAAGCGTCAGTGCCTCCAATGCCCGAACGCGGATCGCGCTTGCGCCTCGCGGGTCAATGTTACCCACATTTTCCTGCAGTTGGGCGATGGCTTTACGAGCATCCACGTCGTTCCCGCCGGCACTGGCGTAAAAGGCGGCCTCTGCCCATCGAAGTGCGGCCGTCTCAGCATCGGTTTGCTGCGATGCCATAGCACTCACCAGTGCGTATGCCTCCCGAAACTTCCCTTTCCACGCAAGGCGCAAAGCCCGAGCCGGCAAGAAAAGCTCCGAGTTCGTCTTCCCGTACTGTAGTTCAAAAGACTGGAGAGAACGTTCGAGTCGATCGACGTCGGGCGTATTTCCGCGCTCTGTTTCGATTTCGTACGCATACGCGAGCGCATACTCTTGATATTGAAGCGCACCGGCTTTGACACTGTTTTCGCCAAGAAGTTTCAAATAACGAAGGCAATCTCTGGGGCGCTCTTCCTGGCTCGCGAGCACGCACAACACGCTCAGCGCACCGACCGCAACGGTGTGATGGCCAAGGTCTTGTGCCTCTTTCCCGGCTTGTATTGCCAATCGTTCAGCCGCAGCGGAATCTCCTAGGTTTAATGCGACATACGCCGCGCGCGCGGAGATGCGGGCTCGGACGGCTGGATCGTCGACTTGGTCAACCGTTTCTAAAGCCGCGAGAATATTTTGCCTCGCATCGTCCTTCTTGTTCGCAAGAATGCACGCTTCGGCAAACGCTGATTTGACAAGTGTGCGCATCGTGACCGAAAGATTGCCTTCGTCATTCAGTTCGCTTAGCAAGTCAAAGGCGTCAGGGCGGCGGCGCCGGAGAAGGTCTATTGCATAGCGGTACTGGATCTCTTTGCGAGTTTGCCCTGTAGACTCTCGAAGGGCCTGAGCAAACCAGGCTTCCGAAACGTCGAACCGTTCTAGGCGCGATTCCGAAAGCGCCTTGATTGCAAGGATCACCGCGCTCGTGTTGGCACGCTCGGGCGGCAGGTCGGCGACAACTGAGTCGACGAGAGCCGCGTGGCCGCGTTCGACAAGATCAAATGCATGATCTTCCAACAACGTGGCTGCGGCATCGTACTGCTTGGCTTCCCCGTAGATGCGAAGTGCGTCAACGACCCGCGAAGCATGCTGCAGGTCGTGTCCGCTCTGCCTGACGACCGAACGGGTCTTGCCTTCGCCAGCGCCAGCGAGCCGGCGTTTTAGGAACCGCCGGAAGGGTTCTTGAAGGCGGAGCTGTCCGGTTCCCCGTTCTGCGATGAAGTTTGCCGCTAAGTCTTGTCGCACGAGCAGTTGGCGGAGCTCCTGCCAGTGCTCGGTACCAATTGTTTCGCGATCGATCGATGGAAAATAACAGAGTTGCAACAACAACTCGCGCTCGTCGGGTTCGAGCGTTTCGAACAACGCTTCATATAAGCCGCCGTAACCGCCGGTTTGCACGGGGCGAAGAGGCGTAGCTTGCGGCCGGTCTCCGTGACTCAGGGCGAACGTCAAACCCGCGACCCAGCGATCCGTGTCCATCCAGAGCGCGAAGACGTCTGCCGCGACCATCTGCGGGTTGAGAGTGTGCGCAATGCTCTGGGCCTCCTCGAGATCGAGGCGCAGGGTCTCCTCGCCGATCGGCATGTCGATCAGCGAGTCGGCCATCCACGTCGGAACGGGTAAGTGCCCGGTTTGCCGGGCCACGACGATCCATTTGATCGTTTGCGAAGTCGAACGGAAGAGCTCATCGAGAAAGCCGGCGATCGCCTCGTCGTTCGCGGCATCGTTGAGGTCTTCGATGACGACCGTGGCGGAAATCTCGGCGAGATGCGCGCTCAGCCATCGCGCTAAATCGCGCGGCGCGGACTTTGAGAGCGAGGCGCGTTCGCGCGCGCTCGTAAACGAGAGACGCGCGCCCGGAATCAAGTCGGCGAGCGCGTCGGTGAGGCCCGCAACGAACGGGGCGAGACCGTGCACTTCGAACGGCGTGCGGTAGAGCAAATATTCGAAAACGCCGCGATCGAGATATTGTTGAACCGCGAGCGTTTTTCCAAACCCCGCTGGGGCGGCAACGACGGTCACGGGGTGGCTCACCGCGCGTGCAAGCGTTTCGATGACGCGGCGGCGCGGAATGGCTCGGATGGTGGCAAAAGGAAGCGCCGTCGAGTTAGCCATCGCTATTCCTTACTATCGGTACGACCGCAGAACTTCTCGAATCGTTCCCTTTGGCTTCGCAGCGGCGAATTAGGCTTGCCTCATGAGCGTTCTTTCCGAAAAACTCGTTCTTCGATGCCCCTATGCCCGCGCGCGAGGATACTTGAGTCTCGCACTGGGTCAGGTGGCGCAATTTCAGGAACCCGAGACCATCCGCCTTCGCTTGCCGCTCGCCGGCGACGCCGGGCCGGCCCTCGAGAAAGAGGTCACCGTTCGCTACCATCAGGCCGTGGATCCGATGCACATGGATCAGCCCTGGAGCATCCGCTGGACGCCGACCGCCGGAGGGCCGTTCCCCGACTTCGACGGCACGCTCACCGTCCGGGCCGATGAGGATTACACCGGAAGCGTCCTCGAGCTGGCGGGGACGTATCAACCGCCGCTCGGCGCCGCCGGCGCGGCTTTCGATGCGGTCCTGGGCCGCTCGATCGCCGCGGCGACGGCTCAGCAGTTCCTCCGCACGATCGGGGACCAAATGGAGAAGCAGTACCGCCGCGAAGAGGAGGCAAAGCAGGCTCTCTAAGGAGGTCCGATGCTTCGCTTTCATCGGGTAGCCGCAACGCTCGTAGCGGCGGCCTTCACCGCGCTCGGGCTCGCCGGCGGAGCAATACGGGCGCAGGGCGGTCCGGCGCTGCGCGTCGGCAGCGACATCTCGTACGCGCCGGTAGAATTCTACGCCCAAAAGAAGCCGCACGGGCTCGACGTCGATCTCGGCGACGCGATCGCCAAGCGCATGAATTCGCGCGCGCAGTTCATCAATCACGATTTCAACACGATCGTGCCGGCCTTGCAGAGCCGGAAATTCGACGTCGTCATGTCGGCGATGTCGGACACACGCGAACGCGAGAAACTCGTGGCTTTCGTCGACTACTTTCTCGCGGGCTCGGGAATTTTGGTCGCTAAGGGCAACCCCGCGCACATCTCGGCCTTGAACGATCTCTGCGGGCGGACGGCCGACTTACAGACCGGCACGTCGCAAGAGAAGATGCTGCATGCGATTTCAGACGGCTGCAAAGCGCTCGGGCTGCGCGGCGTGACGATCTTGGCGTACCCCACCGACGATCAAGCGCTCAAAGCTCTCGTCGCGGGCAAGTCCGACGCGCACATCTCGGATTTTCCCGTAGTAGCGTACCTGGCGGAAGCCTACGATAAGGAGTTCGACGTCGTCGGAAAGCAGTTCAACATTGCACCGTACGGGATCGCGGTTCCAAAATCGAACCCGCAACTGCGGGAGGCGATCCGGCGCGCGCTTGCGCAAACGATCGCCGACGGCACGTACGACAAAATTCTACAAAAGTGGAATCTCGAGATCGGGGCCATGCGCTCCACGCCGGTCAACGCCGGGCGCCTGTACTCGAATTCCTAACAACCGGCGCAGGAACGCGTCGTGCTTGAAGCTATTGCTTTTTCCGAAGTGCACGACCACGGTCGCGCGCGCCGGAACGATGTAGAGTCCCTGGCCGCCCGCGCCCGATGCGTACGCGATGTCCGTTCCGGCGTTGTCTGAAGCCAGCCAGAAACCCAAGCCGTAGCGCGGGTTCGCAGCGCTTGGAACGAAGCAGCGCTGCACGGCAGCGCGAGAGACGACCCGCGCATCCTCGAATTGCCCTTCGCCGAGAATGAGGCGGCCGTACTTCAGCCACTCGCGCGCGGTCAACTGCGCTCCCGTCGGCATGGTATGCGTACCGTCGGGCAACGTGCGCCAGGCGGTGTACGTCAGACCGATGGGGGTTAGGATACGCCGCTGCAAATACGCGAGCGGCGATTCGCCGCGCGGCGCGAGCTTGCGCGAAAAGAATGCACCGAACGCCTGCAGCGGGATGCCGCCATACGTGAACGCGGTGCCGGGCCGGTCGCGCAACGGCACGCCGGTCGCCGCGTCAAACGCCGGAACGGCTGCCCCCAATCCGCCGAATGGAAAGCCGGCGCTCATCGTCAGGAGCTGCCGTACGGTGATGGTGCGCTTCCACGCATCCTCGCGCCACGTAGCGAGCGTATCGGCGGCGGTTTCGTCGAGGTCGAGAATACCATCGTCCTGCGCGGCGGAGGCTGCTACGCCCCAAAAACTCTTCGTTCCGCTATAGAGCGCGTGGGGTTTGCCAATGTCGAACCCGCCGCCGTACCGT
>JAFAIW010000076.1 GCA_019236495.1 Vulcanimicrobiota bacterium
GTAGCGCGGTTCCGCAAGTGCGAGCGCGCGCAAGATCATGAGCTGACCGGGCGTATTGGGCAGGTGCTCGTCGCCACGGAGAACGAGCGAAATACGCATGAGTGCGTCGTCGACGGGTGCGGCGAAATTGTACGTGGGACCGCCCGCCGATTTCATGATGACGAAATCGCCGATATCGGCATTCGAGAAGTGCACGTCGCCTTTGATCGCATCGTGAACGACGGTAGCCCCTTGCGGCACCGCAAAGCGCACGCTGGCGGTCCGACCCTGCGCTTCGAAGGCCGCACGTTCCACCGCGGTTAGCCGCCGGCAGCGACCCGAATACCGCGACGCCGCAATTCCGCGCGCGTGCTGCTCCCGGCGGTCGGCTTCCAGTTCTTCGGGCGTGCAATAGCAGAGATACGCCGAACCATCCGCGATCAAGCGCTGCGCGTATTCGTCGTAGATCGCCAGGCGCTCCGACTGCCGGTACGGTCCGAATGCGCCCCCGACGTCCGGCCCTTCATCCCAATCGAGCCCAAACCAGCGCAAGTCGCGCATCATCGTGGTTTCGCTCTCGGCTCGATTTCTAGCGACGTCCGTATCTTCGACGCGCAGAATGAATCTGCCGCGCGTGCGGCGCGCCAACAGATAATTGAAGAGCGCCGTGCGGACGCCCCCAACGTGAGTTTCACCGGTTGGAGAGGGCGCGTAGCGCAAGCGCAAAGGCTGATCGTAATCGAGCATCGGTTTAGAAGCGGCGCCGCACCAGCGCGACGGCGTGCGCGGCCATGCCTGTTCCGTCGCCGGTATAGCCCATCCCTTCGGTACTTTTCGGCTTCACGCTGACGTCGGCGACGTCGATTCCGATTGCGGCCGCGATGCGCGCGCGCATCTCGGCAACGTACGATGCGAGTTTCGGTTTCTCCGCGACGACCGTCGCATCGATGTTGACCGCTTCAAATCCGGCGTCGCGCACCCGGGCCGTGCAGGCTTCGAGCAGCGCGATTGAATCGGCGCCTTTCCACCGTCCTTCGGTGGCGGGGAAATGAGTGCCGAGATCGCCGAGAGCGCACGCTCCGAGCAACGCGTCCGCGATCGCATGGCAAAGCACATCGGCATCGGAATGACCGTCCAAGCCGCGCTCGAACGGGACGTGCACGCCGCCCAGCTTGAGCGGCCGCCCTTCGACGAGCGGGTGCGCGTCGAAGCCGTGGCCTACGCGTACGCTCATGGCTTGCTCACCGCGTGTGCACGCGGAGCGACGTGCGAAAAATGCGTGGTGAAGAGCGCTTCGCCACTGCCGAACGCTTCAAACCGTTCGCCGAAACCCTCCAGCCTATCGGCGGCAAGGTATGCCCGAATGACCACGGCCGACGGCAGCTCGCGATCGATACCGTCCACCGTGCCGCCCCGACGCTCGACCTCTTCGCAAACGGCCGTGGTAAGGGCATCGTCGACGAACACTTCGAGCAGCAATATCTCTTGCTCGTCGGCGGAAATGGGCACGCGCTCGCGTAAGAGCGCATCCGCACGCGCCAAATCTTCCGGATTGGTAATCTTGAAGTTCTCGGCTGACGCCTCCACGACGACGACCTCGACGCCGCTCCGTTCCAGGAGCATGGCGTCATCGCTAGCCTCGACACGGTCGCGTAGTGCTTCCAAATGCGCGCGGCGCAAATCGCGAGCCGTCGCACATTGCGGAGTTTGCGCGGCCCAGAGTGTCTTGCGATCGAGGGTACGCATCACGCGCAGCGTGTCGGGTTGAACGACCTTCATCGTGTCGATTGCCGGCGCACCTAAGAGCGACGCGATGCCGTCGCGCACGACGCGCATGGCGCTTCGCACCTCCGAGGTACGTACGAGTGGCCGCGCGCCGTCGTGAACCAACACGGCAGTGCACCGCTCGCTCATCGCGTCGAGCCCGGCGCGGACGCTCGCTTGACGCGTCGCTCCGCCATGCACAACGGTCAGCGGTTTTCGATCGCAAATGCCCGCACCGAGCCGATACGCAGCTTCTACATTTTCCGGCTCGGTTACGATGATGACTTCAACGATCTCCGGCATTCTTGCAAAAAGGTTCAAGGACCACGCCAACATCGGCGCACCGGCGACGTCGACGAATTGTTTGGGACGCCCGAACCGCGATCCCGTTCCGGCCGCCGCAATCACCGCTGCCCAAAGCATCAGCTCGCCGCCCGGACCCGTGCAAAAATCATCCGGCCGGCGACGGTCTGCAGCACGCTCGTTACTACCACTTCCACCGTCTCCCCGATGAGACGCCGTCCGTTCTCGACCACGATCATCGTACCGTCTTCAAGGTACCCGACTCCCTGCTGCATCTCCTTACCCTCGCGAATAAGGGCCACGCGCAACTCTTCGCCCGGAAGCACGACGGGCTTCACCGAATTCGCAAGTTCGTTGATGTTCAGTACCGATACACCCTCGACGTGCGCCACGCGGTTGAGGTTGTAGTCGTTCGTCAAAAGTTTCCCATTCAGCTCCTGCGCCAGGCGCACGAGTTTCGCGTCGACCGCTCCCCCTGCGATATCCGGAAAATCGCGCTCGCTGATTTGCAGTTGCGTCATCCCTTGAAGGCGGCTCAACACTTCGAGTCCGCGCCGGCCGCGCGCGCGCTTCATCGAATCCACCGAATCGGCGATCAATTGCAGTTCGCGTAAGACAAAACGCGGCAACACGAGCGGACCTTCCAAAAAACCGCTCTCGACGATTTCCGCCACGCGGCCGTCGACGATCACGGACGTGTCGATGATCTTCGGAATCGATCCGCCGGCCGTCGCCGAGGCGGTGAACTGCAACGGAGTGAACCGCTGTTTCGCTCCGACGCGCGCTCCGAGATACGCAAAGAAAAGACTGAGAATGATGTAGAGCAGAATTGCGACATAGCTTCCCGCGCGCCCGGTCAGTGAGATCACCTCGAAGAGCACGTTCTTGATGAGGAAGGCGATGATCAGACCGACGATCAAGCCGATCGCCCCTCCGGCCAGCTCGCTGGGGGAGAGTCCTTCGATCGCGGTCTCCACCACGTTCAGCTCACCCTCGAAGAACGATTGTGCAACCGGAGCGAGCGCAACGCCGATGACTGCTCCGATCACCGGCGATACGATCGTAAACGCAAGCTGCCACGACTCGCTGGCGAAGTGCAGCGAAAACAAGTGCAGGTACGCTTCGCGTCCGAGCAAGAATCCGGTGACGCCGAAAACGATCGCAAAGATCAGGCGGAGCACCGTTCCGGAAAGGCTCGAGGTCGTTACGCGAATGTTACGAACTCCCCGCAGACGTCGTTGGCGAGCATGAGGCCCGGCTTCGTCAAGCGGGCCGAAGTTTCGTTCACCTCGAGAAAGCCGGCCGCCGCGAGCTTGGTCCAGATGGGCCGGTAGAACGCGCGAAAATCGATCCCGTAGCGCTGCGCGAACTCGGAGAACTGCACCCCTTCCGCGGTCCGCAGCGCCAACATCACCGCTTCCCCCGCACGCGCCGCGCCGGTCAGCCGCTCCGCTTCGCGCGGCACCGCGGTACCGCGCTCCAGAGCGTCGCAGTACCGTTCGAAGTCGCGGGTTTGCGTCCAGCGAAGTCCCTCGCGAAATGAAGCCGCACCGACGCCGAATCCCCGATACGGCTCGTTGCGCCAATACGTCGCGTTGTGCGCGCAGCGATGTCCGGGCCGTGCGAAATTGCTCACCTCGTACTGTTCGAAACCGGCGCGCTGCAAAGTGTCGATGCCGAGCTCGTAAAGGTCCGCTTCCAGTGCGTCGCCGGTAAAGACCGCCGGATCGCGCGCGTGCCACGCGGCGAACGGCGTTCCCGCTTCGATCGTCAAGCCGTACAACGACAGATGATCGACGCCCAGCGCCACGGCCGTATCGAGCGAGGCGCGCCACGCCTCGCGCGTCTGCCCGGGAATCGCGAAAATCAAATCCAACGAAATCGAGCGCGTCCCGGCGCGCCGCGCTCCCTCGACGGCCGCGCGCACGTCCGCCACGGTGTGTCGCCGCCCCAGCGTCGCAATCTCCGCGTCGGCGAACGACTGCACGCCGATCGAAAGCCGGTCGATGCCCGCTCGCGCATACTCTTGCAACGCCTCGAAGGTCACCAACTCCGGATTGACTTCGATCGTCGTCTCCCCGCTGCACCCAAAACGCGCCCGCAACAGCTCGATAAGCGAAACGATGGTTTTTGCATCGTACGTGTTGGGCGTGCCGCCACCTAGAAAAATCGTGCCGCCTTCAAACGCCGGCTCGCGTTCTATCTCCGCCCGCAACGCATTCATATATCTCTCCGCCATGCTGCGCCGGTGCGGCCACTTGGCAAAGTCGCAGTACGGACAAATATACGGGCAAAACGGGAGATGAGCGTAAATAGCTGTCATTTTAAGAGGCGCTACGGCCCAGCCTCCGCGCCCCGCACTGCGTGGGGCCCCCAACCGCGTGGCGCCGACACCCTACTGCCACGCAAAACACTCCCCGAGGGGCGCCGAAACGTATCGTTCCGCACGCCGGCTATTCAACACTGAAGATGCCCACCGCGCCGGCACCGGCGTGCGTGGCGATAACGGGGCCCGCCTCGAGCAGCTCGAGCGATTGCGGCGCGGCGCCCAAGCGTTCCCGCAGCGTTGCCGCCGTGCGCTCGGCGAGTTCCGGCGCTTTCGTGTGCATGACCATCAGGCGAGCGCGCGAGCGATCGCGCACCGATCGGAGCGTCGCATCGATCATCGTGTCGACCGCCCGATTGAAGGTTCGCACCCGCGCTTCGGCCTCGACAAAGCCGTCTTGCAACCGAAGGACGGGCACGATCTTCATGAGGTTCCCAATCGCGCCGGCCGCACGGCCGATGCGTCCGGTGCGTACCACGTGCGTGAGATCCGGCAAGACCGCGTAGAGCCGTTGCGTTTGGCGATCGTGCGCCAGGCCTTCCAGGATTTGCGCGCTCGACGCTCCTGCAAGTGCGAGATCGCGCGCGTGCAGCACTTGCAGCAGCAGACCGCCCGCAACGGAGCGAGAGTCGATCACGTGAATTTTCGCATTCGAAAAACCTTCGGCCGCGCTCCGCGCTGCGTTGATCGTTCCGGAGAGCTCCGATGAGATCGTGAGGCAGACGATTTCGCGATTAGCAGCCACGTGCGGCGCGAAGGCGTCCGCGAACATCTCGGGTGACGGTTGCGAGGTTGTCGGAAGCACCCGATCGCGCTCGAGATGCTGGTAGAAGTCTGCGCGCGACACGTCGAGGTAATCGCGATAGCTCTTTCCTCCGAAGAGCACGAACAGCGGAACGACCGTCACGCCAAGCTCGGCGGCGCGCGCGGGATCCAGGTCCGACGTGCTGTCGGTGACGATCGCGACGGACAACGGCGTTACGCTTCCTTGGCGAGATGCGGTTTGACGAGCGCTTCGATTTTTCCGATGACGTCCGCCCGAGCTTCTTCGGCGGCCACTCGAATCGCACCGGTAATCGCCGTGCGCGTGGCTCGCCCGTGCGTAACGATGCAGTTTCCGCGCAAGCCCAGGAGCGGCGCGCCCCCGTACGTTTCGTAGTTGTATTTGCGACGCAACCGTCGCAATGCGGGTAACATCAGGGCCGCGCCTGCTTTCGTGAGAAGGTTTCCACGCGTGATCGTTTCTTTGATCACGTTTCCGAGGCCGGCAACCAGCCCCTCGGACGTCTTGAGCACGACGTTCCCAACGAACCCGTCGGTCACGACGACGTCCGCGAGGTTGTAGAGCATGTCCTTTCCCTCGACGTTGCCGATGAAATTGACGGGCGCCGCTTCCAAAAGCTTTCCAGCCTCGATGACCTGTTGATTTCCTTTGGTACGCTCCTCGCCCACTGAGAGCACCGCGACGCGCGGATTCTCGAGATGCAACATCGATTTCGCGTATGCCGACCCCATGATGCCGAACTGCGCAAGCCATTCGGGACGGCAATCGACGTTTGCACCCGCATCGAGCATGACCGTCGGACCGTTCAAGGCCGGCAACACGGTAGCGATCGCGGGTCGCGCGATCCCCTCGATCGTCCGCAATCGAATCAGCGCAATCGCCAAGAACGCGCCGCTATTGCCGGCGGAGACCACCGCATCGGCCTGGCCGTCACGGACCATGTTGATCGCAACTCCCAAACTCGTCCGGTCGGCATTGCGCAGTGCTTGCGAGGGATTCTGGTCCATCGGAACGGCATCCGGGGCGTGAATGATTTGCAGTTTTTCGGCGTTCGGCCCGACGACGAGCGGCGCTAGCGCATCGTGGTCGCCGACGAGCACGATCTCGGCCACGTCGTCGCGTGCCGCCAGCAAGGCGCCGGCAACGATCTCGCCGGGCGCATTGTCGCCTCCCATCGCGTCGACTGCGACGCGCGGCTTGCGCGCCTCGTCACTCATCGAAGCTCACCACGTATTCGGCACTCTGCTGTCCACCGAAGTAATACTCCACGTCCGCATCCGGAAAGGCCTCTTGCAGCTCCTCGCTCAGCCGCTGTGCGTCACGTTCCTTCTGCGAGCCTCCGTAGTACAGCGTGATCACGCCCTCGGGACCGGCGCCCATCGCAGCGACCGCGCCCTGCGCTGCATCGAAGAGCGTCGCGCCGGCGAAGAGGCGGCCGCCGAACGATGCTGCTGGTTTCCCGCGCAGCACCGTGGTCCCGCCCAGCGTCGCATCTTTTCCCGCAAAGAACACCGACGCACTGCGGGCGCGCTCCGCGGCTTCGAGCAACTCCGGCACCGGAGGCGGCTCCGCCTTTCCCGTCAAGTGCATCAGCGCAGCGATGCCTTCGACCGGACTTCGGGTGGGAACGACCTCGACGCTCTTCTCCGAGAGAGGTGCGCTCTCGCGCGCCGCCATCACGGCGTTTCCGTCGTTCGGGAAGAGCAGCACGCGCTCGGCCATGCATTTATTCGCGGCGAGAACGAAGTCGCGCACGCTCGGATTCCCTGCGCTCATCACCGTTACTTCCGCGCCTAGTTCGCGCGCGATTCGCTCGAATCCCAAGCCGGGAACCGCGGCGACCACCGAATATGCCTTATCCGGAGGCTCGACGACCAAAAGATTGTGTTGGCGCTCCATATCGTCGACCTTGACGTGCGTAACCGTTCCGTATTTCCCCGCCAGGTTCTGCACGACATCCGGTTTGTCCGTATGTACGTGCACTTTCAACGTCGGTTGAGCGCCCGCTACGATCAGTGAATCGCCACGTGGCTCGAGAATGTCGCGTAGGGCATGCACGTCGCAGCGAGCGTTCTCTAAAATAAACTCGGTGCAAAATTTGTTATCGCCGACGACCTGCGCCGTCGAAAATACGCGCTTGCGAATCGGACGGCGCGGAAAGGCGGTAGTCCGCACTTTCACGTCCGGAAGAAAGCGGAGTATGCCTTCCAGGAAGTACACGAACCCGGCGCCGCCCGCATCGACCACGCCGGCTTCCTTTAAGACCGGTAGCTGATCGGGCGTACGGTCGAGCGCCTCGTTTGCGGCGCGAACGACGCCGCTTGCCAAACGGTAGAAGTCGGGTTCGTGCAAGGCCAAGCGATACGCCGCTTCGGCTGCCGCGTGTGCGACCGACAGAATCGTGCCCTCGACCGGTCGCAGCAATGCCCCGCGCGCCGCCGTCACCGCTTCGCGCATCCCGGTTGCCAGCGTGAACGTATCGATCTCGGTCCGGTGGCGTACGTGGTGGGCAAAGCCGCGAAGCATCTGCGAGATGATGACCCCGGAGTTGCCGCGCGCGCCCATCAAGCTGCCCCCGGCCGCCGCTGCCGCAACCTCGGAGAGGTCCCGGCTACGGACCTTGCCCGCCTCCACCATGGCGGCCCGGACCGTCAGCAGCATGTTGGTTCCGGTATCGCCGTCCGGGACGGGGAAGACGTTGAGGTCGTTGAGGACGCCCCGGTACTGCTTCAAAAAGGAGCAACCCGCTGCGACGAATCTCGCATAGCCACGGCCGTCGAGGGCGGTAACGTCCACCGGGGCCCCTGCTCTACGTCCAGAGAGTAATCCTTGTCAGCCCGGAGCGGCCGTGGTACCATTCCAAAGTTGTCCGCCCGGCGGGCAAGAATTTCTTTCGAAAGGTCCTCCCAATGGCCAAGCGTTGCGAGATTTGCGACAAGGGTCCGATGGCCGGCAACAACGTCAGCCACGCCATGAACAAAACCAAGCGCCGCTGGCTGCCGAATCTGCAACGCGTCAAGATTGCAGACGGCGGCACGCATCGCACTGCCCGCGTCTGCACGCAGTGCTTGCGCGCGAAGCGCGTCACGCGCGCCGTTTAGCGCTTCGAAAAGTGATCCCAGCCGCCGGCAGGTAGCGGCTCCTCTCGTCCACCCTCGATGAGCACGACGCCGTCGCCGCTTCGGAAGTATCCGACGCGGTGCAACGTGCTGCCGAATCGTCGCTCGTACCGCCCGGCAAGGTGGCGGAACGCACGTGGGGCGATCGCAACCAGCAGTTCAAAGTCCTCTCCGCCGTCCGCGGCAAATCGTTGCGGCGCACGGCCGGCATGCGCCGCCATCGCCGCGCCGCTCGCACTGACGGGGATGCATTCGACGACTGCCTGACATGCCGACGCCGCCGCCATGCGTTGCAGATCCGTCGAGAGACCGTCTGAGAGATCCATCATCGCGTGCACGTTCGCGGATGCTGCCAGCCATGCGCCTTCGCGTAAGCGAGGCACGGGATAATGATGCGCGCGCAACGCTTCTTCGCCGAGTGCCTGGTCGAGTGCGTTCGGACTTTCTCGCAACAACAGACCGGCGCGACTGGCGCCCAGCGCGCCGCTCACCGCGACGACGTCGCCGGGCAGCGCTCCACGGCGCGGATGAAAACGCGTTTTTCGAACTTCGCCGACGACCGTGATAGACAGCATCAGCACCGGTGCGGCCGAGAGATCTCCCCCGGCGATCTCCGTCTTCGTTTCGCGCGCGAGGCGGTCGATACCGCGATAGACTTCCAGAATTTCCGTTTCGCGAAAATCGGGCGGCGCGCCGAGCGCGATGGTCGCGAGAACCGGCCGCGCGCCTTTCGCGGCGATGTCGCTGAGGTTGGCCGCGAGGGCGCGGTAGCCGATCGCGTCGAGCGGCATGTCGCGTAAGAAATGCACGCCTTCGATCAGCGCATCCGTCGTCACCACGCTAAGATGGGAGCGTGAGGGTTGCCACGCCGCGGCATCGTCTCCGATGCCGACGATGACGCGCGAACCCGCATCGCTCGCCAGCAACTCTGCGAGCGCCGCGACGACGCGATCTTCGTTCAGCGCGCGGGCACCTCGGCCACCACGTTGCAAAACTCGCGGCACGCGCGCTTCGGATCAGGCGTATCGAAGATGCTCGATCCCATGACGAGCACGCGCGCGCCGGCGTCCGTTATTTCACGCACGTTGTCCGTGCCCACGCCGCCGTCGACTTCCAATTCGCACTCGGGGTTCAACCGGTCGATCAGCTCGCGCGCTTGCCGTAGCTTTTCGAGCGTGTGCGGGATGAACCGCTGTCCGCCGAAGCCGGGGTTGACGCTCATCACGAGCAAAAGGTCGAGGTTGCCGATCACGTCTTCCACCATGGCCACCGGCGTTTGCGGCGTGATCGCCAGGCCGGCGCGCGCGCCGAGCGAGCGAATATGTTCCAAAAGCCGGTGCGCGTGCGGCGTCGCCTCGAGATGAAAGGTGATCACGTCCGCACCCGCCTCGCGAAAGGCATCGACGTAGCGCTCGGGTTCGACGATCATCAAGTGACAATCGAACGGCACGCGCGTCAGCTTGCGAAGATCTTTGACGATCTTCGGCCCCCAAGTGATGTTGGGAACGAAGCGCCCGTCCATGACGTCCACGTGGAGATAACCGGCGCCTCCCTCGACGACGGCTGCGATTTGTTCGGCGATCCGCGAGAAATCCGCGGAAAGAATCGACGGCGCGATCTTGATCACGGGGTCGCCTGCGGGCCGGGCGTGCGTTTCTGATCGTAAATTGCTCCGGGCTCCCTTCCTAAACGTGTCTCCCCGATCAACGCATCGTTGACGAAGAAATCGACGACGGACGTGCCCAGTGAGGTGACCGTGAAGTTCATCTTCTCGCCGGCTTGCGCGTAACCGTCGAAGAGATTCCACTTGCCGGTGGCGTCGGTAACCGTTAACCGAACGCGCGCGGACGTCGCGCCGACGTCGTTGGGTACGGATGCGAGCACGTGCACCTGTCGGAGGATGTAGCCCGATTCGTACGGGCCGGCGCTCACGTCCAACGAAACCGGGTCGAAGGGGTCGATCTTCGCTCCGGCCTCCGGCTGCTGTCGCACCACGGTCCCGTGCGGTGGGGCGCTG
>JAFAIW010000161.1 GCA_019236495.1 Vulcanimicrobiota bacterium
GCGCGCTTTCTGTACGACAAAGTTGCCGAGGAGTACAACCTCGTCACCTACCGCCTCGTGTTGCAATAGTCACGGCCCGAGCCACGAAAGCATTCTCGCAATGTGCGGCTGTGGTTCTCGCTCGCTACCATCCTCGCGATCATCTGCGCTCCATTCGCGGGTCGCGCGCAGTCCACAGCCGCATCACCGGCCACCGCCCGCATCTGCGGTTTTGCCGTAGAGAACTTTGGGCTGACGGAACCGAAGTGGCCGCTTCACGGAGTTCCCGCGTTGACGCTTCACGCTGAATCCCGCGACTCAGGAAAAGTGGTGACAACGACGACGGACGCGAGCGGTCACTATTGTTTCATCCTGCCTGTTCCTGGGCGCTATCGGATCTCCGGCGGCCGCGAAATTTCCTACATTAGGGTTCTGACCGCGGATCCGGTCGAAGTCGCAATCGACTCCGGCAACGAATATCTTGCACTGCTGAAAGTGTGGCTCGGCATCCGCATGATCGATCGCGCGCCGTCAGATCTCGTGCGCCCATCGCAAGCTGCGGACTACTCCGCACTCCATCCCTCGTCGATCGAATTGCAACGCGCACCGCAAACGCTAGATCAAGCGCTCTCGGCAGTCCCGGGAGTGCTTGCGGCGCCGTCACTTCCGCAAGCGCCGCTCCCGCACTAACCTACTTGCCGTGAAACGTCTTGACGTTTTTCAAGCCCGCGTCGCGCAGCGTTTGCTCGACGAGCGGCGCGTTTTCTTCAGCCTTTACGAGATACGCAACGACGCAGCGACCTTCGTCGAGCGCAGTCGCATAGTTCGCCAATTGATCTGAGGGGATCGGCAAGTCGACCTTCAGGTGCGACGATGCCGCATGCCCGACCAGCGCCGCGCCGACGCCGCCCGAAGTGACGCCCGGCACGCCGGCGCCCGGGTCCCCGGTCATCATGTGCGTTTGTGCGCCGTGAACGGTGCGTCCGGCGTCGTGTTCGATGCCGGCGCGAACGAATTTCAACCGCGACGTCGCGTGTTGTGCGGTCGGTTCAACCTTCGTGATGATGACGAAATCGGCGGGATTCAGTTGCGCGTTCTTGAGAAGCATGCTCTCGAGCGCCGCGCAGTCGGACGTGGGTCCGATCCCGGTAACGTAATGTGCAGCCACGTAAACCTCCCGGCCTACGGCCCATTGCTGCAGGGCCGGAGGCCCTTACCGTCATCATACGCCCGCTTCGGGAAACGTCAAGTTATAATAGTAGAAAGCGTCGTCTCTTACGTAACCGCACGACTCGTAGAGCCGCTGTCCGACGAGGTTATCGGTCGCGGTGCTCAAAATCAGCCCGACCGCATCCGTTTCTCGCGCAAGCTGCGTGGCGCGCTCCATCAACATTCGCCCGACGCCGCGACCGCGATGCGCGGGTGAAACGAAAAGGTCATAAAGGGTCCAACGCGCGCCGAGCATGATGGAGTCGTACGAGGGATAGAGCTGTACGAAACCTACGAATGCCGTATCGTCTTCGGCGGCAAACACCGTCGACTCGCCGCGGCTCAAGCGCTTCTCCAGAAACGCCGCCGCCGCGTCCGGATCCGACGGCTGACGATAGAAGACGCGGTACGCGTCAAAGAGCGGTGCGAGCCGGCGCACGTCGCCGGCGCCTGCTTGCACGATCCGCATGGGGCCTCCTTAAGCGCAGGTGCTTAGGTTTTCGATAGGATCGAGGCCGCCGATCGAGAGCGCGAGCATCGTGGCATCGCGCCGTTCCGGCGAGCAATGGAGGAGAAAACGGATCGGCGTGTCGTTGCCGGAGCGCAGGTCGACCGGTGCCGTACTAAGGATGCTGAGCAACGTCGGCCACCGTTCGGGGAAATCCTCGAGGATGCGATCGACGTTGGCGATCGCAACCGTCAGCGCCTCGTAACCGGGCTTCGCGAGCCACTCGAGCTTGCCCAGACAATTGTCCAGCTCGTCCCACGTGTTTCCGAAGTAGTACGGAAACTGCAGAGCGGCCGCCCACTCTGCAAAGAGGGAGGCTTCGTCGGCGCATCGCTGGCCGCGCACGATGATGTATCGCGTGCGCGGCGACTCCTGTGCTTCAGCGCGCACGAGCTGATCCAGCTCGCGCTCCGTGCAAAAGGCGATGCAGATGTTCGCAATCTTTGTCTGCGCGATCTCCACGCTTCAATAGTCGGCCATCCCCGGCCGGCGAACAAGCGCAAGGGTGGCCGCTTGTGCAAATTCTTTCAATCGGACGAGCTAAGATTTGGTGAGGACGGGTTAATCTACCCGCGGTTTAGGCCGTGGCGAGGGCGACGTCGTCGCGGAGGTTCCAGTACGTGTCGCGGATCACGGGGCGAAAACCGGCGCCCAAAATCAGCTCTTCGAGCTGCTTGCGCGTGGCCTCGTTCGTGCTGCCTGCGTCGTGAACGACCTGCTCTTCGATGATCGTTCCGCCCATGTCATCGCATCCGTAAAACAGGGCGAGCTGCCCCATCTTCAAACCCGGCGTCAACCACGATGCCTGGAGGTGCGCAAAATTGTCGAGGTACAGTCGCGATACCGCCAGTACGCGCAAATACTCAAGACCGCTCGCCTCTTTCCCGCGTAGCGGTGTCTTGAACGGGACGTAGTACCATGGAATGAAGGCGGTGAAGCCGCGCATTTCGTCTTGCAGTTCGCGCAAGACGTGCATGTGTTCGATCCTCTCCTCATCCGTTTCGATCGAACCGAACATCATCGTTGCGGTTGTCGGCAAGCCGAGCGCCTGTGCTTCGCGCATCACGCCGAGCCACTCGTCGGGCTTCACTTTTCGCGCGCTGATCCGCTTGCGCACCCGCTCCACGAGGATTTCAGCTCCGGCACCCGGCAGCGATTTCATGCCCGCATCGCGCAGACGCGTCAGCACCTCACGAATCGGAAGTTGCTCGACGTGTGCCAGACCCACGATCTCCGAGACGGAGAGCGAGTGGATGTCGACGCCGGGAAATTCGCGGCGAACTCGCGCGAACAGCGTTTCGAACCACTCGATCCGAAGCTCCGGATTCACGCCGCCTTGAATCATGATTTGCGTAGCGCCGCGATCTGTGGCGAATTTCACCCGTTCCAGCACCCTATCGTGCGTCATCGTGTAGCCTTGCGCGTGCTTCTCCGGGCGAAAAAATGCGCAAAAGGTGCAGTGCACGTTGCAAACGTTCGTATAGTTGATCGTTGTATCGATGACGTACGTAACGTCGGTCGTGGGATAGAGCTGCATGCGGCGGGCGTGGGCCGCGGAGCCGAGTTCGTGCAGCGGCGCTTCGCGGTAAATCCGCACGCCTTCGTCGTAAGACAGCCGGCCGCCGGACGCGGCTTTTTCGAGAAGGCTAGCGAGCGACACCGATCGTCTCCGGTGTCACGGGCGGCATTCGCGCGATCGCCCCGATTGCGATCAGCTCGCGGCAAAACGCTGCAAAACCGCTTTGCGCCGCCGCGTGAAACGTGAAATTGAGTTTTGCGTAGTAATTCTCGTAGAAGCCCGCAGGCCTGGGCTTGGTGCGTTGCGCCGCATCGACCACTGCCGCCGCGTGCGCGCGTCCCCACGTGTAGGCGTCGGTCAACGCGTGCATGCACGCCCGCACGCCTTGCGGATCGCGTTCGTACACGCTACGGCGCGCAGCCCAGAGAGCAAAAACGGTCTGTTCGCCGGTCCAATCGTGCCAGACGACACCCAAATCGTAAACGTTGTCCGGCGGAAACGTCAGCGCCGCATCGATGGCGCGGTCGCCGATCAACAGCGCCGCTTCACCCGCGCTCGCCCGCGCAAACGGGTCGGCCTCTTCCACGAAATTCGGGCGCACGTCGTAACGGCGCTCCAAAAGCACGCGGCAGAGATTTGCGCCGGTGGCGCTTTCCTTGGTGAGATATACGTGACGCCCGCCGAGCAGCGCGGGCGGGCGTTCCGACACCAGCACCACCGAAATGACTTCACGTCGCGCACCGATGCACAGATCCGGCAATAGAACCAGTTCCTCCGGCGACCGGGCGTATGCAAAAGCGCTCACCGGACTCAAGTCGAGCTCGCCGCCGAGCAACATCGCATTCAGGCGCGCCGGTACGTCCGCGTGGAGCGACCCCGGATACGGGATGGCGCCGGCATCGAACGCGGCGTAGATCGGCAAATCGTTGGTGTAGAGGATCCGTCCGCAGCGCAAATCGTTCACCTACGCCGGCACCAGCTCCGGCGGCGTCCAGTCCCAATCGAATTCCTCGTAGGTCGAATTGCGCCGCACCGGTTCAAAGCCGGCCTCCTGGATCAAGCGACGAAATTCGCGATCGTCGACATATTGCCCCGATTGCGTGCCGGCGCTGTGGTAAATCAGCTCCTCGTCCGTGCTGCCGTGCGTGCCGTCCATGTCGTCCGCGCCAAATTCCAAGGCCACCTGACAGACTTTCAAGCCTTGAATCATCCAGTACGCTTTGATGTGATCGAAGTTGTCGAGCATCAGCCGCGCGACCGCAAACATGCGGATGTCGTCGAGGCCGCTGGTCCAGCCGCAATCGTTCAGTTCGTTGCCGTCGGGATGGAACGCGAGCGGAATGAAGGCGTTATAGCCCGGCGAGCGGCGTTGCGATTCGCGCAAGCGGATCAAGTGGTCCACGCGCTCTTCGAGCGTTTCGATCGTGCCGTACAGCATGGTGGCATTCGACGCAATTCCTTGCCGATGGGCTTCTTCGTGGATCGCGAGCCAATTCTCCGCCCCGACCTTATTCGGGCAAATCTGCGAACGCACGCGGTCCGCGAAAATCTCGGCGCCCCCGCCGTTGATATTGTCGAGACCGGCGGCTTTGAGTTCTGCGAGCATGTCCGCAAAGCTCATGCGATGGCGCTTGCACATGTATTCGAGTTCGGCCGCCGTGAAGAGCGAGAGCTGCACGTGCGGCAGCCGCTCCTTGACCCGTCGCATCAGCGGCAGCCAATAGTCGAGCGAGAGCTGCCGCGGGTCGTGGCCACCCACGATATGCAGCTGATTGAAGTTCGCGCCGGTCTCCAGGGTCTTCTGAAACACCTCGTCGGCCGTCATCCGGACGACGCGCGCTTTCTCTTTGAACTCGTCCGCCGCAAACGAACAAAACTTGCAGCCCGCATAGCAGACGTTGGTCGAGTTGATGTAGCGATTGAGCACGTAGAAGACTTTGCGGCCGCTCTTGCGGATCTTGGCCGCCTTGGCCATCCGGCCGAGCGAATGAACATCCGGCGTTCGAAAGAGCGTCAGACCATCATCGATGCCGAGCGGAATGCCTTCTTCGACTTTGCGTTCGATTGGTTTCAGAGCGACGTCCATCACGGACGCCATACGCCATTTACTGCGCCGAGCCTTCCCGACCAACGTCGAACGATCCGCGCTCGCTTCGCTCTTGTGCAGCTACGACACGGTCATATGGATGCAAAGTCAATGTTGGGGGTTGGTTAGAGCGTCACGTTGCGCCAGCGGCACGCGGCGTGCCCTGCCGAGGTGAGCGCGAACGCCAACAGCGCACCACCGAAGAGGTCGGTGACATAGTGCGCGCCGAGGGCGAGACGCGACCAGCAGATCGCTAGCGTGAGCGCAGCCAATGCGCCGAAACCGGCTGCGCGCCACAATAGAGGCAAGTCGCTGCGCCAGAGCATGACGCCCCAGAGCCAATAAAATGAAAACGCCACCGCAGCGTGCGTGCTCGGATACGAGAACGCGGTTTCGTGCTTGACGAACCAATCGAGCCGCCGCGGCCGTGCGAAAAGATGTTGCGCCAAGTCGCTGCAGCCCCAGGCCAGCACCACGAGCACCACCGAGAAGATCGCTCGCGCGCGCCACTGCGGCCAAATCACGCCGACGATGAGCACCATCGCGCACAACGGCGCGAGCACGTCGATCCAGCCCAACCACGTGAGCCACCATGCAGCGAGGTCGCCGTGGTTGACAATGGCGTGCTCGAATTGCAGCAGCGCTGCCGGCTCGCCCTCGCGCGTAACGAGAATGCCGAGCCCTACGAAGAAGGCGAATTCGCGAAAAGCCGAGTTAAGAGCCCGTAGCAAAGAGATCTTCTTGGATCTGTTGACCTTTGCCCAGGCGCGACGCGAGCGTTTCCAGCTCGCCGAGGCCGATCAAGATGCGCCGCGGTTTCGTTCCTTCGTGCGGCCCGACGACGCTGCACTCTTCGAGCTGCTTCATCAATCGAACGGCGCGCGGATGGCCGATCGAGAAGCGCGATTGCAACTGCGCGGTCGATGCATAGTTCGTTTCGATGATGAACTTGGCCGCCTCGTAGCACAGCGGGTCGAGCGCTTTTGTTTCGCCGTCGTCGCCGATCGGTACGACGTCGACGTCGAGCAAATTGGCCGGCCGCCCTTGCTTCGCCCAAAAGTCCACCAAACGCGCGACCTCGGCCCCGGTGATCAACGCCCCCTGCGCGCGAACCGGCTTGGGCGCATCGATCGGCAAATACAGCATGTCGCCGCGTCCGAGCAGCCGTT
>JAFAIW010000096.1 GCA_019236495.1 Vulcanimicrobiota bacterium
GGGGTTGAACGGCGCAGGGAAGTCGTCGTTGCTTCGCATCATGGCCGGGGTGGATACGGAGTTCGACGGCGAGGCGATGCCGATGCCGAACATCACGATCGGGTTCTTGGAACAAGAGCCCAAGCTCGATGCGGGTGCGACCGTCCGCGAAACCGTTGAGGGCGGCTTGAGCGAGTTATTGGCAGCACGCACGCGGTTGGAGGAAGTTTACGCAGCGTACGGCGAGCCGGACGCCGATATCGAAAAGCTCTCGGAAGAACAGGCCAAGCTGGAAGCGCTCCTGTTCTCGCAAGACGGCGACGTCGATCAGCAGTTGGAGGTAGCGGCCGATGCGCTGCGCCTTCCACCGTGGGAGGCGAAGATCGGGCCGCTGTCGGGCGGTGAGAAACGCCGCGTCGCGCTCTGCCGGCTGCTGCTTTCAAAACCCGACATGTTGCTCTTGGACGAGCCGACGAATCACTTGGACGCCGAGAGTGTCGAATGGCTGGAACAGTTTTTGCAGCGTTTTCCGGGCACGGTCGTCGCGGTGACGCACGACCGGTATTTTCTGGATAATGCGGCCGGATGGATCTTGGAGCTCGATCGCGGCCGCGGAATTCCGTGGGAAGGCAACTACAGCTCGTGGCTCGATCAGAAACAGGCGCGGCTCGCCCAGGAAGAAGCGGCCGAATCGGCCCGGCGTAAAGCGTTGCAGCGCGAGCTCGAGTGGGTGCGCACCGGCCCGAAAGGACGTCACGCAAAGAGCAAGCATCGGATCGCGCGCTTTGAAGAATTGTCGAGCTACGAATATCAGCGCCGCAACGAAACGCAAGAAATCTTCATTCCCGTTGCGGAGCGTTTAGGCGATCGCGTCATCGAGTTGCGCGGCGTGACGAAGGCCTACGGCGATCGCCTTCTGATGGAGAAGCTCGATTTGACGATTCCGGCCGGCGCGATCGTGGGAATCATCGGACCCAACGGCGCCGGCAAGACGACGCTCTTTCGTATGATCGCGGGGCGGGAACGCCCGGACGCCGGGACCGTGGAGCTTGGGCCGACGGTGAAGCTCGGCGTCGTCGATCAAAGCCGCGAAGCCCTCGATGCCTCGAAGACCGTCTTCGAAGAAGTCAGCGGTGGCCTCGACGTTATCGCGGTCGGGAAATTCGAAATGCCGTCGCGCGCGTATCTGGGACGCTTCAACTTCAAGGGGGCCGATCAGCAGAAAATCGTCGGCACGCTGTCGGGCGGCGAACGCGCGCGCCTTCACTTGGCGAAGACGCTGCTGTCGGGCGCCAACGTCTTGCTGCTCGACGAGCCCTCCAACGATCTCGACGTCGAAACGCTTCGCGCGCTCGAAGACGCGCTCGGCGAATTTGCCGGAACCGTCATGGTGATCAGCCACGACCGATGGTTCTTGGATCGCATCGCGACGCACATCCTGGCCTTCGAAGGCGACTCGAAGGTGTTCTTTTTCGAAGGAAACTACCAGGAATACGAAGCGAACAAGCGCGAGCGGCTGGGCGAAGAAGCGGCGCGTCCCCGGAGAATCCGCTATCGACCGCTCAGCTTGAAATAGGCTGCACTATTTCTTTCGCTTGATTGCGGTGTAAACGTTCATGGACGACGGCTCGTAACACGTGTGGCCGGCGTTGTCGCCGTCGACGAGCTTCAGTTGCGTTACCTGGCCGAGCAAACCCGTGAGCGCGAGCGCTTTCACCTTTTGTCCCGATTCCAACAGCACCGAGTTGTACGCCACCTGCATTTCGACGCCGGTCTGGTCGTTGTTGGCGCGCGCCTGAAGGAAGCTGGTGAGGGCTTCGGGGCTGTTCCAACACGGTATGCCGTTCCCTTGGTCGGAAATCTCAGCAGTGTCGCCGGGCCGCAGCACCGCCGCCACGTGCTGGGTGTGCGTGATCGGAACCGGGGTGGCGATGATCGGCTTGGTAACGGTCGACGTTTGAGCGAGAAGAATCAGGGCGAACATTCGGCTGAGATTCGACGCCGCGTTCCCGAGTGCTTCATCCGGAATTCCCGGCAGCCGCCTACCCTAAAGACATGCTCGGAATCCTCCCGGATCGCGAAATCGAGCGAGTCTTGCGCGAGCAATTCGTGGGTCGTATCGGCTGCCACGCCGACGGTCGCACCTACGTCGTTCCCATTGCCTATGCGTACGCGGACGGATGCATCTACGGGCATACGGTCGACGGGCTAAAGTTGCGCATGATGCGCAAGAACCCGCACGTCTGTTTCGAGGTTGATTGCGTCGACGATCCCATGACCTGGCAGAGCGTCATCGCGTGGGGAACGTTCGAACAGTTGCACGGCGATGCGGCGTCGCACGCGATGCAGACGCTGCTGGTAAAATTTCTGCCGGGAAAGACGCACCTGACCGATCGCGGGTTACAAAACGATCGCCCCGGAGTCGGCGACGGCGAGGCGATCGTTTATCGGATTCGGCTAACCGAACGAACCGGCCGTTTCGAGCGCTCCGCGCTCCAGGCCGAAAAGGACGATTACGTTCCCTTTTCACCGCCGACGTAGTGAATGAGTTTGATGATGAATTGCGGCGTGGTGGTCAGTTGGCTGGCGTCGCCATAGATGACGTAGAGCTCGTCGTGCGGCAAGCGCTTATGGTAGGCGAATGAAAGGTTCGTGCAGATCAAGGTGTTGGTGGTGCAGATATTGTTTCCGCCGTTCGGAAAAGGCGGTGTTCCGATGATTCGCCGCACGCCGACGGCCACGGAGTCGTTGGCATTGGTCTGATACGCGAAGCTGGCGCGCTCGAGCCATTGGATCACGGGACCGGTCGGCAGATATTGGCGCGTGTCGTCGGCTTCTAGGGTAAACGCGCCGCGCGTCCCCACTTTGAAGGTCGTGTTTCGAAAGTACGATATCAACCGGCCGTTGCCGTAGTTGCCCTGTTGGAACGTGTACGTCGTCGGCGTCGACGTGCCGGAGCGGTAGATCAGCGTGGTGGATTCTTGCGTAACGGGCGCCATCAAGTATTGGACGATCGGCGTCGCACTTACATTCGTGTAAAGGTAGCTCGACCCGACGTTCGCCTGGAACTCCCAGAGGGAGCGCGTGACGAGGTCGATCGCGAAATTGCTGTCGGTTTGGTCGAGGCCCGAAATCTCCGGCCCGGTGTAGCCGGGATTCTGCGGCAAGTTGGCGCCGTGATACCGATCGATGAATCCGTTGACGTTGAACGACTTCAGCTTGCCGTGCGTGGGCAGCCACGTGTTCTGACAGAAGACGCCGTATCCGCCGATGTTGTTGTTCGAGACGAACCCATCGTACGGATTATACTGCGCGCCGAGCGAACGGACGCCGCCGCCGCAGAACCATGTGGGTCCGTACCATCCGCCCCCGATTTCCTTGAATTTCGCCAGATTGGGATCGGTGACGAGACTCCCCGTTTCGTCTGCAAAATTCGCGTAGACGAATTTGTGCTTTAGGTCGTCGAGCTTGGTGGAGAATTGCGTCGTGTAATCGTGAACGTTCGTAAAGATGCTGTTGTTATCGGCGGGCGTGCCGTTGACGGCGACGCGCTGCAGTTCGTAAAAGAGATTGCGCGGCTTCGTCCGATACACGACAGACTGGGCAGCGTCGTTCCGATCGACGCCGACCGCATCGAAAGCTCCAAAACTAAATTGACCCTCGTGTCCCTCCACGGCGTAACCGTTGCGTGGTGTCGGAATGTTCGGCGTGTAGAGAGAGAGCTCGTTCGGGCACGCGTCGCATTCGAAGTTGTTGTAAAAGTTCGCGCCTTGGGTGAACATCGGACGCGTCTCGTTGATGAAACGCCGGAACGCGGTGGGCGCGATCGACTGCTGATCTTGCTCGACGTTCGAAACGTCCGGATGGAGCGCCGCCAAGAACGACGTTCCGGCCGTGATCGGGATCGCGAGATCCGCGCCTGCGCGCGACGTGCTGCCGCCGATCGACGGAGACGCCAGCTCGCCAAGCGCGTAGACGCCGGCGCGCGGCTGCGGCTTTTGCGCGGCGAGCACCGGCATGCCCGTGAGCGGACGCGCGTAGTTCGTGTCGGTCGTGCCTTGGAACGTCGCGCCGCCGCTCCACGCATAGAGTGATCCCGTTGTCGGCTCCCAGCGCGTCAGGTTGATGAGCCACTCGCTCTGCTTCGCCCCTCGCATGATGCTCAGCGGAATGCGCATCGTCACGACGTAGCCGCCCGTATGAACGTTGCCGATGGCCGCCCATGTCGGTTCGTACACGAGATTTTCGGAAGAATATTGATAGCGGACGCCGATCGGCGTCGCGATGAACTGATAGTTGAGGCCACTCCCGCCGCTCGGCCATAACGCGACCTTGACTTCATCATCGGTATCGACGCCCACCATATTGGTGTGCTCGTTGGTGACGATCGCCGTGCGCGTCTGCACGGCGTCGAATGCGACGTAAAGCGCTTTCCCGTCGGTGAGCAAATATGCGGTGGTGCGCTCCGAGCTGGCGGCTTTGGTTTGGCGGTCATAACCGAGGTCGACTTTGATTCCTTGCTGCCATGCGGGTCCGAGCGTTCCGTCGACCGCGGGTGGATTGGTCACGGTCGGGACGTTCATGGCAAGCCCGGTCACGACCGCGGCGGCCGCCGTTCCCGGGGCCGTCGCCGCGAGCGCAAGTCCGATGGTCAACGTGCAGAGTGCAAGCAGCGGTCGCATCCCATTCCTCGCCTTCAGGCAATAGCAAATCAAGGTCGAGCGGTTCCCGTCCTCAGAGAGTCCTCAATGTTGGTGAAAAAGGACTAAAACTAAATCCTTAAGAGACTATACCAGCAGCCCCGCGCAATGTCAACTAAATCTTTAATTTGTGACAGGAGAATGGCATAGCGCCAGCTTACTCTGCCGCCATGGAGCATCTCGTCGTCAACATCTTGCACGTCGCCGCCTGGTTGTTTTTCTTCATCTTCCTCTTCGCCCTGATCGGCGTCTACGCGACCTTCCGTTGGATCGTGGGTCTCGTCACCGGCGCCGAACGTGCCGTCGAAACGGGCGTCCACAACGTCGGCGACAGATTTCACAAAAGCGAATAGCGCCGAGGGTGTATCACCCTGAGGAGCGAGCGCGAAGCGCGAGCCTCGAAGGGCCCGTGTCACCCTGAGCTTGTCGAAGGGCGCCGTGTCATCCTGAGGTGCGCGCCACAGGCGGCCTCGAACGTGTCCTCCTGAGGTGCGCGCTGCAGGCGCGCCTCGAAGGACGTTAGTTGGCATCCATGCCTGAGCAACCGCCGAATCGGGACGAGTTGCATAAAGCGATGGCGGCATTACGGCAATTCGGAGCGCACGAGCCCAATGGGGCACTTCTTGCGAATCGTTTAGCAGCATATATCGATTTGATGGTAGGGTTTGCTTCGATTGCGCGTTTTCGCGAGGCGAAATACACGGGGAAATTCGCGGCAGAATGCATCGAAGAACTTCGCACCGGCGTCGATACCGGAAGCATCGACGAGACACTCGATAGGTGCATCGCATTTATAAACGATCTTGAAACGAAGCCGGACAACATCGATATTTCGGATCGCTCAGGTGCGATCACGCACTACGCCGAGCCTGGCCCAGAAAAATATCCCGTGGGTACGTGCGTTCGAGTCGTAAATCGTGAAA
>JAFAIW010000201.1 GCA_019236495.1 Vulcanimicrobiota bacterium
GCCGTTCCCGGGCAGCAGTTGGACGACAAGAGCGCGGAAAGCACGGTTTCCGACTTTCTCAAGTCGGGGGCGAAAGTCAAAGACGCGACGATCGCCGCGGTAGCCTACGAAAATGCGAAGCTCGGCTCGATCATCACGCAGGCCCCCAGCATCGACCGCCTCAGCGATGCGCAACGCAGCGATATGCGTACGAAAACCTATCTCGTCGGCGAATCGATCGGCAAATTGACCAAAGGCGGCAAAATCTTCACCGACGCCGCGCAAGCGAAACTGCTCGGCGACTACAAAAAGCAACTCGACGGCGTAACGAAATTCATCCCGATCTGGGTGAAGTTCATGGTCGCGTTGTGCTTGGGTATCGGAACGATGATCGGGTGGAAGCGTATCGTCGTGACGATCGGCGAAAAGATCGGCAAATCGCATCTGACGTACGCGCAAGGAGCTTCGGCGGAGCTCGTAACGTGGGCCACGATTCAGGGGGCCGACATCCTCGGCTTGCCGGTGAGCACGACGCATATTCTTTCATCGGGCGTCGCAGGGACGATGGCGGCGAACAACTCCGGCCTTCAAACGCAGACGCTGCGCAACATCCTTCTCGCATGGGTGCTGACCGTTCCGGTGACGGTGTTCTTGGGAGCGCTGACGTTCGGCGCGGGATTCTACGTGGTATTGCACATCTTCGGCGCGAAGTAGGCATTGACGCCCGAACGCGATGGGCGTCTTGCTCCCGGCGACACCGTTGTGGAATACACGGGCGGCCTGTATCGTCCCGAATCGTAGCACGTCCAGGATTCGCGGCGCCGCCAAAGTAGACCCTCGGAATGGAGACGTTGCGCAAGGGTCGGACGAATCGGAGATCGCTTCGCCTCACTCAATTCATCGCCGATGTCCTTAGAATCTACATAGCGTATCTCGTGATTGTCATTTTGGGAACCTCATTCGTCATGGTGCTGTGCGATGCAGTCGGGTACATCGCCTACGGCGATAGACCTGGCACGGGTTGGCTTGGCCTTCAGCCACACCTGAGCATTGACGATATTGAGTTTCTTATTGGATTCGCCGTGTTCGCCGCATATATGTCTCTCATCTCGGTGTTTATTCCAGTGCTGATGGCTTTTTCGGTCGCCATACTTTGGCTCTATCAGTCCCGGCACGTTTACTTTGTGGTCGTCCTACCGTCATTCGTCTTGGCTACATTTTGGCTCTTTGTAGCTTCGGGGTGGTACATCGCAATTGATCCAGTATTTGCCCTTGTCGGTGCCGCGCTAAGTCTTGTTTTCTGCGCCGTAATCGCCTCAAAAAAAGGGGTTTCAATTGGAAGATTTCGGACGCAGGCGTTTACGGTAAGCGGCAGCTAATGATGCGCGCGGTCGCATTTCTGGTAAGTTCGCTGCTTACAATTGCACAAGTTGAGACGCCGCAGCCGGACCATTTCCAACGGCTGGCCGACAAGCCGTTCGTCGTAACGACGCCTCGCGGCAGCGGCGTTGCGCTGTATTTCAGCAACGGCTCGCTCGAGGGCGACCCGGATGCGGAGCGCGCGCTGATCGTCGTGCACGGCGTCCTGCGCGACGCCGACTACTACTACGACACGGGAATGCAGGCCGTCCAGAAAGCGCAAGCGGCGAATACCATCGTTATCTCGCCGCAATTCGTTGAAGCCGAAGATCTCAAGAACGCAAACGTTCCGGCGGCTGCGTTGCGCTGGAGTGGGCAGTGGCCGGGCGGTGTCGATGCGACCTCTCCGGCGCCCATCAGCACGTACGACGTTTTCGATGCGATTCTCGCGCGGCTCGCCGACCGGTCGCGCTTCCCGAAGCTTCGCGAGATCGTATTGGCGGGTCACTCCGCAGGCGGACAGATCGTGCAGCGTTACGCCGTCGTGGGTAATGCGCCCCAGCTCGATCCGGGCGCCGCGGTTCGGGTGCATTTGATCGTCGCAAACCCGTCGTCGTATTTCTATTTCGACGACACGCGCCCCGTGCCGCAGACGAACTGCGCCGATTTCGACCAATGGCGCTATGGAATCGCGGGCGCACCGCGCTACGTCACCGGAACGGCCGCGCAACTCGAGGCGCGCTACGTGAAGCGCGACGTCACGTATCTGCTCGGAACGGCCGACACGAACCCCAACGAAGACGACCTCGACCGCACGTGCGGCGGCGAGGCACAAGGGCCGTACCGGTTTGCTCGCGGCAAAAATTTTATCGCCTACATTAAGTCGCGTCACCCGGCCGGGACGAATCAGGACTACGCATTCGTCGTCGGGGTGCCGCACGACAATCGAAAGATGTTCGCCTCGGAGTGCGGCATCGCGGTCATCTTCGGCCGCAACCGGGCGGCTTGCGGAGAACACGCCAAGATTTGAACCGGTCAAAAGAACAGCGCCCGGCCGTTGACCGGGCGCTGCTCTTTCCGCACGAGGAGACCGTTAGTGCGGATCGCGCCGGCGATGGCTCTGATACGAGTTGCCGCCGTAGTAGCCGTTGTTGTTGTAGTAACCGTTGTTGTAGTAGCCGTTATTATAGCCCGGGTTGTTGTACCCGTTGTTGTAACCCGGGTTGTTGTAGCCGTAATTCTGGCCGTAGCCATTGCCGTTGATCGAGCAATACTGGTTCGAGCACGCGACGCTTTCGCCGTAGTTGCCCGGATACCAGGATTGACCGTTCGGAGCCACTACGTGGCCGTCTTGATAGACCACCGAACCATCAGGCAAATAGCCTTCGACCGTCGTCGCGAGGGCGTGTTTATGTTCCACGTTCACCGCCGTCAAGATGCCGGCCACAGCGGCGGCACCTGCGAGGATGTCGGTCGTCGTGTCGGCTTTCGCGGGAGCCTGTAACGTCGGCACGAGCATCGCGCTCAAGGCGAGCGCGGCGAGGGTGGAGCGGATCAAGGGCTTGTTCATGGAATCATCGTACGCGCAAAAGCTGCGAAATTACGGAGAGTTGCGCGGCAGACGCAACGTTACGCACGTGCCTTCACCCGGTTTGGTTTGCAATGCAATTTCGCCACCCGCTCGCTCGGCCGCGCTCTTCGCAATCGCGAGCCCGAGACCCGAACCTTCCGCGTCATACTTGTTGGCACCACGGTAAAAGCGATCGAAAGCATGCGCTGCGTCTTGCGGTTCCATTCCGGGGCCTCGATCGCAAATGGCGAGCTCCACCCGGCCATCCGATTCTGATAGCGCGATTGAAATCGGGGATTTCGGAGCGTACTTTAACGCGTTGTCGAGAATGTTTCTGATCGCCTCAAACAGCTCGGTTTCGTCGGCTAGAACGAGCGGGGTCTGCGCTTCGTCGGCGATGCGTACGCATTCTTTGGCTCCCGGGGAGGCGGCGATCGCGTCGTCGAGGGTTTTTCTCAGGTCCACGGCGGTCGGGGCCTGCGCGGATGCGCGATCGAGTCGCGCTAGCAAAATAAGGCGATCGATGAGGGCGCGCATTCGACGACTTTCCTCGAGCATCGCTTCATAGACTCGGGCAGCGGTCGCGGGATCCCCAATCGATCCGCTGCGCAAAACATCGACGTACCCCATCACGACGGTGAGCGGCGTGCGCAACTCGTGGCCCGCATCGGCGATGAACTGACGCATCTGTTGCTCGGTATCTCGCCGTTGCGCCGTCGCGCTCGAAAGCCGCAAGACGACGTCGTTGTAGGCGGCTGTCAGATCGCGCAGTTCGCCCGTGTCTTGCAGCAACTGTTGGGGATCCAAATTGCCTGCGGCGATGGCGCGCAAGGCAGTGGTGACTTCGGCTAACGGGCCGACCGCTCGCGCGGTGATTCGGCGGCCGACGAGCCATGCGATCAGAATCGCGACGATCCCCACGGGCAACATAGTGGACCAGTACCACAAGAGCACTTGCCCGATCCGATTGATTTCGGGCGATATTACGATCGTTTCGGACTTGATGGTAACGCGCGCGCGCGGCAACGCCAAGAGACGTTCGAAGGCTTCCAGCGCCCGATTGTCTTCGGCGGCGTTCGCGGGCGGACTCTCCGCGAGCACGCGATGGCGATCGTCGAAAACTACCGCCCGAAGCCGGCCGTGTCCAACGTCTTTTGCAATCGCTTCCGGCGTTGCGCCGTGCGCGGCATCGTCGACGGCGCGCGTCGTTGCGCTGGCGATTGCATCGCCGATCGAGCGCGCATACAGACCGAACGCCAACGCGCTGGAGGTTGCCACGACCACGACGATTAGCGTCAGTGCCAACAAAACGTATCCGCCGGTCAAGCGGCGGGCGAACGCCGAAAACATCACTCGTCTCGCAAAGCGTATCCGACCCCGCGCACCGTGTGAATCAGGCGGCGATCGTAGCCGTCGTCGACCTTTGCGCGCAGATACGAAATGTAACGCTCGACGGCGGCCGGCGTTACCTCGGACTCGTCGCCCCATACCAGGTCGAGCAACTCGTCGCGCGTGAAGACGCGTTTTGGACGGCGCAGCAACGTTACCAACAGCTTGTATTCGAGCGGCGAAAGGTCGAGCGTTTTCTCGCTGCGTTTGACGTCGTGCGTTTCGAGGTCGACGTTCAAGTCGGCATAGTGAAGAACCGAGGGATGTTCGAGGCGCGGCCGCCGGACTTTGGCCTCCAAATGCGCCAGCAGCTCCGACATTTCGAACGGCTTGCTGAGATAGTCGTCGGCACCGCGCGTCAAACCCTCGACTTTGGTTTCGACTTCACCTTTGGCGCTGAGCATGATCACCGGCGCGTCGGTAATCCGGCGCAGCAACGGAAGCAGCGTAATTCCGTCCATCTTCGGCATCATCACGTCGAGCACGACGACGTCCGGCTCCCAGTCGCGCACCAAGGCGAGGGCAGCCTGACCGTCGGCCGCGCAGCGTACGTCGTAGCCGTGGTGGACTAAGGCGAGCTCGAGCATTTCACGAATGCGCCGCTCGTCGTCGACCACCGCAACGCGCGTCATCTATTCGAAGCGCAGTGCGTCGATCGGACGCAGCGCCGCGGCTTTCCGGGCTGGGTAGTAGCCGAAAAAGACCCCGACCATCGCCGAGAAAAGCACGGAGAGTGCAATCCAGACCGGCGGAATCAGCATCGGCCAGTGCGCGAGGATTGCGACCAGCATCGTCCCGACCAATCCGCACACGACGCCGAGCAATCCCCCTGCCGTCGCCAGTACCATCGATTCGGTCAGAAATTGATTGAGAATGACGCGGCCGCGCGCTCCGACCGCCAT
>JAFAIW010000224.1 GCA_019236495.1 Vulcanimicrobiota bacterium
GGCGTCACTTCGTTGAGCATGGCAATATTCGCGCCGGCGGAAAAGAATTTCGATCCGGCGCCGATCAGCACAATCACTTCCACGTCGTCATCGAAGCGAGCATCCAGTATGGCCTCATCGAGCTGACGCATCATCTCGTGCGTGTACGTGTTGGCCGGCGGATCGGCCATTTCGATGACCGCCACGTGGCCGTCTTTCGAATAGTTGATGACGCGCTTGCCGTCGATCGGGCGCTCGACGCGGCCGAATGGCGTGGTGGCCGTCGATGGGCCGTTCGTGGTGGTCGTCATGTCAGTCGCCCTTTCCCTTCGGTGCGATCCAGGCTGGGTTTTTGAAGTATTCCGCGAGCTTTCGTTCGTCATCCTCGGTCGGCAGAACGCTCGGCACGTAGGCCGCCCATTCGTCTTCCGTCAATCTGCGGCCGTCGACCGTCCACCGCTGGCCGGCGAACTCGCCGATCGACCGGTTGAACCGAAGATCGGGCGCGAACAGCTTGGTTTGCGAGGGGTTGACCGCATTGACGCGTTCGATCGTTTTCGCGACCTCGTCGTGAAATTGCCCGCGCGCGCGCTCGTTCAAGTGCTCTTTGTCGACGGCCTCGGCGGTCTTATCTTCGTCGACCCGCCCTTTGATGCCCCAGGCGTAAGCCCACTGCGCCGATCCGGAATGGTCGGTCCCGAAGAGATCGAGTGAGCCGGAGATCCATTTGTTGTAGTACTTCTGCTGAAGCTCTACCGGGATGACACCCGCTTGCGCGATGCGGCGCAACCCCGAGATGCCGGTGCCCATGTGAAACGACTCTTCTTTCAACATCGGGCCCATCGATGAGGCGAGCGGGGCGAACGCCGAATGCGAGAGCATCGTCAATTGAAACTTTCCGTCGCGATCCATGAAATTCGTATACGCGAAGAAATCGAGCCAATGCGTGACGTCTTCGTTGAAGGCGTTGAGCAAGCGATTCTTTTTGCCGTAAGCACGCCGCTCGAGCATTTTTTGCGCTTCGATCTTGCCGTCGTTTCCGAAGTGGTTCACGAGCAAGTGGCACATCTGATAGCCGTGCCGCGTTTCCTCGACCATGATGCGTACGAGTGCGGCGAGGTCGTATTCCGACGGCGCATTGTTGACCAAGAAACGCTGTTGTTCGTTTGAAGCGAATTCCGTATCGCCCTGAAAGACGATCATGTTGAGGACCGCGTCGCGCATCCGCTGGTCCGGAATCTCGAGGAGCTTCTCCCACTTCCGCTCGCCGCGAAAATCGCCGAAGGTGATTTCTTGCGTGGGCAGCTCGCCGTATTTGGCTTCGAAACGATAGCCCGGCATGTAGCGCTCGATGAGCTCCTGGTCGAGCCCAATGTCGTGCTGCCACTCCGTGAGCAGGTCAACCCAGTCGTCGAAGGTGCCGATGCGCGCCATACGCACTCCTATGTGACAGAATCACTACGATTCGTTAGAATAGCGTCATATTACGTCCGGCAGCGTGCCGTGTCAAGCGAGGGGGCGCGATCGCGAGTGAGCGCGAGCAGGGAGAGGCGGAGGAGCGAGGCGCCGGGGGCGCTCTCGTCGCTGGTATTTACCGTGTTCGGCGATTTCGTGGGCTCGGGGGAGGTGCCGGTCGCCGCACTCGTTCGCGCGATGGCGCTTTTCGAAGCCTCGGCCCCAGCCGTGCGGCAAGCCGTTTCGCGCCTGACGCGCGGCGGCTGGCTCGAATCCCTCCCAGGCTCCGGCCGGGCCTGCTATAGTCTTACCGCCCGCGGATTGGCTCGCGTGCGCGGCGTGGCGCCCCGGCTCTACGAACCGGCGGCGGAGTGGGACGGCCGCTGGCGGTTGATCGTTTTCGCCATCCCCGAAACGCAGCGCGCCACACGCGACCGCTTGCGCAGCGAACTGACCGTCCTTGGACTGGCGCCGCTGGCCGCGTCCGTGTGGATCTCGCCGCGCGACGTCATTGCGGATTTGCGCCAAACGGTCGCGGCGTATCGCCTCCCCGAGGCCATCGATCTCTTTTCCGCATCCTATGCCGGACCATCGAGCGATCGCGAGTTGTTGGAACGAAGCTGGGATCTCGACCGTATCGCGTCGGCGTACCGCGCGTTTATCGCACAATACGAACCACGCTGGCAGAAAGAGCGCGTCCAGCGCGTTCTCGACGAGCCGGCCGCCTTTGCCGAACGCGTCCGGCTCGTGCACGAGTTCCGCCGTTTTCTCTATCTCGATCCGGGTTTGCCGAGCGCCCTGCTTCCGGCGCACTGGCCCGGCAGCGTCGCATCGGCGCTTTTTCGGGAATACTACGCCGCGCTCTCGCCGCGCGCGCAGCGGTACTTCGCACGATGTTGCGCGCTACGGTAGCGCGTCCCACGATTCCGCGTCTGCGGGAATCCGCAACATGTTGAGCCGGTACCCCGTGACCCGCCGGCTGACACCCATGAGATCGACCTCGTAGTACAGCGGAATGACCGGCACGTCGTGATAGACGAGGCGCTGCATCGCGTCGAAATCGTGCTGACGCTGCGAAATCGACGGGGTGCGCGCTTGATCCGCGAACAGCGCGTCGAATTTCTTGGAGCAGTAAAACGCGTGATTGGAATCGCCTTTGCGCGCCTGCACGCAGAGCAAGTTGATCGATTGCTCGGGATCGCCGCCGCCGATCCACGACTCGCTGACCATCGTGGCATTCCCGTTGCGTAAGAGGCCTTGCGGCGTGTACCAAAGCCGCGTCGGATTCGTCTTGATCGAAAGCTGCATGCCGATCGCTGCAAGTTGCGCTTGAAGCATGGTCGCAATGCGAATTTGCAGCGGATTCTCCGCATCGGCGCCGACGATTCCCGATAGCGGAATTCCGTTTTTCGCGCGCACGCCGTGGTCCAAGCGCCACCCGGCGGCGTCGAGCTCGCGAGCCGCCGCCGCGAGGTCGTGGGGATACGGGCGAATCTCGACGCTCTTCCAACGGACGATCGGCGGCGGCAAAAACGAAGCGGCGGACGGAAACTCTCCACGCCACGCGTTTTCGAGTGCCGGGCGATTCAGCGCGAACGCAACCGCACGACGGACGTGCCAGTCGCGCGCCGGTTCGGCCTGCGTTTGCAGATACAAGAATCCGGTGGCATTCTCAGCAAACCGCTCGACCGTAACGCCCGAAAGATGCGCGGCTTGTTGCGCCGTCTCGGGCGTCAGCGTGCTCACATCGGCGCTACCGGAGCGAAGCGCGATGAAGTTGGCGTTCAAATTCGGGACGATCTGCAGGACGATTTGCGAGAGCTTGGGGCGCGGCCGAAAATACGGGTTCGGCTCCAGCACGATGCGATCGCCGCGCCGCCACGTTTTCACCCGAAAGGGTCCGGTGCCGAACGGAGCGTCTTCCCACGAGCTGCCGACGACTTTCGTATCCGCAAACGCATGCTTCGGCAAAATGCCGAAAACGTAATCCGCCTGCGCGAACAGGGCGTAGGGCGCGGCGTTCCAAGGGGCGCGCAAATACAGCACGACGGTGTGGGCATCCGGCGTTTGCAAGGCCGCAATGCGGCGATACGGCTCGATCGACGCCGTGCGATTGCGCGGGTCGAAGATGGCATGGTAGGTGAAGGCAACGTCGGCCGACGTCAGCGCGACACCGTCCGCGAAGCGCGCGTCCGGCCGCAGGTGATAGGTGATCCGCAAGCC